>JBMYWO010000192.1:0-3231 GCA_049607505.1 Polaribacter sp. | reverse complement strand
ATTTGGTGCAAGACCCGTAAAACGTGTCATCCAGAAAGAAGTTTTAAACCAATTATCAAAAGAAATATTATCTGGAAAAGTAACCGCAAATAGCATTATTTTGTTAGATGCTTTTGATGAAAAATTGGTTTTTAGAAATCAGTCTGATTTGGTAGAAAATGGGTAATACTTTATAATCATTGTATGGTACAAAGCTTTCTAGTCAAAGGCTTTGTACTATACAACCATCTCTATTGAATTTTTAGAGATGTCTTTAAAACAACTTCAAGAAAAAAATAGCTCAAAGATTAGCTAGTCTAGAGCGACTTTAAAAATTACAATCCTTCACATAAACAGAAAGAATAACTATTTATAAAAATAAAAGTTTTGAACTATTATTTTTATTAAATTGTACCCATAAATAAGCTATGTAATTTTTAGACAATACGCTAAAATCTAATTAGCTTTTTATTTATGATAAATATCTATGAGTCTAATACAATTAACCATTAAAGGAATTTCTTACAGTCAAACCCAAAGTGGAGCTTATGCCTTGGTTTTAAGTGAAATGGAAGGAGTAAGAACGTTGCCAATTATTATTGGAGCCTTTGAAGCACAGTCTATAGCTATTGCTTTAGAAAAAGAAATTAGACCCCCAAGACCATTAACACACGACTTATTTAAAACTTTTTCAGACCGTTTTTTAATTACTGTAAAACAAGTGATCATCCATAAACTGGTAGATGGTGTTTTCTTTTCTAGTTTAATTTGTGAAAAAGATGGTGTAGAAGAAATCATAGATACAAGAACTTCAGATGCTATTGCTATTGCAGTCCGTTTTCAAGCACCTATTTTTACTTATGAAAACATACTAGACAAAGCAGGAGTTTATTTAAAAATTGAAGAAGAATTTACGATCAAAGAAGAGGAATTAGAAACAGAAGAAATAAAGATAAAAATAAAATTAGAAAAATTTTCCCCTAAAAAAGAAATAGGATTTTCTAATCTAACATTAGCAGAATTACAGAACCAACTCAATGAAGCTGTTGGCAATGAAAACTATGAATTGGCTGCTAAAATTAGAGACGAAATAAGCAAGCGATCTTAAGGCTTTATAGTGCATTTACAAGCATTAACTCCTTTTAACCTTGTTCGCATTAATTCACTTTTTTATGAGAAGATTAAATGTTTTAGTGCTATGTTTTAATTTGCTTTTTTATAATGCAATAGGACAAGAAAAGGCAGCTATTGTAGTTGCCAAAGATTCAATTAAAAAGGTAAGTCTTACCAATTTTTGGCAATTATTAGAACACACAACCAAAGTAGCAAACCCAAAATGGAACACGGAAAAAGACCTTACTAAAAAAAAGAAAATTGCTACTAAAATTAAGATTGATGTTGCTGTTGACCAAAAAAATAGCTTTCTCTTTCTTGATGAAAATGGAAATTATGAATTATCCATAAACGGAAGTTTTCAAAAAGGGCTTTGGCTACAAAATCAACAATTAATTTTATTAGAACAAAAAACTCCTTTTGTAGGACAAAGAGATTTTCAAATTGTAACACTTGCCACCGATTATTTACTACTGAAAAAAGGTGATGATGCCTATAAATTCATATCAAACAAGCACCCTTCCTTTATTACCGCTACTAAAAGTAAAGTTGGATTAATACCCAATCAAGGATTTACTATTTCCTCTATGTGGAAAGGGGTGTTAGGAATGCTGTCATTATTGATTATTGCGTTTCTGTTTAGTAGCAATCGAAAAGCTATCAATTGGAAAACAATAGGTGTTGGTTTAGTTTTGCAGTTAGTGATTGCCATTGGCGTATTAAAAATATCTTTTGTTCAAAGTATATTTGAAGGAATTGGTAAAATTTTTATTCACATACTAGATTATACACGAAGCGGAAGTGAATTTTTGTTTGACGGTATGATGGATGTTAATTCCTACGGATACATTTTTGCCTTTCAAGTTTTACCAACCATTATCTTTTTTTCGGCACTAACATCACTCTTATTTTATTTAGGAATTATCCAAAAGTTAGTAAAAATTCTTGCATGGGTATTGACCAAAATTTTAGGAATATCAGGAGCCGAAAGTTTATCCGTAGCAGGAAACATCTTTTTAGGTCAAACAGAAGCACCGCTTTTGATCAAAGCCTATTTAGAAAAAATGAATAAATCAGAAATGCTATTGGTGATGATTGGCGGAATGGCAACCGTAGCAGGAGCTGTTTTAGGTGCATATATTGGATTTTTAGGAGATGATGAAATTATGCGATTAGAATTTGCAAAACACTTATTGGCTGCATCCGTAATGGCTGCTCCAGGAGCCATTGTGATTGCTAAAATATTGTATCCACAAACAGAAAAAATAAATACAGACGTTCATGTTTCACAAAAGAAAATAGGTTCAAATGTTTTAGATGCCATAGCAAATGGTACTACTGAAGGTCTGCGATTGGCAGTAAATGTAGGTGCTATGCTGTTAGTTTTTGTTGCCGTAATAGCTATGATCAATGGAGGTCTTGACCTCATTGGGGATGTAACAAATCTCAATGATCTTATTGCAACGCATACAAACCATCAAAAGTTATCATTAGAATTTATTTTAGGTTATCTTTTTGCGCCTTTAATGTGGTTGATTGGCGTTGCAAAAGAAGATATGACATTAATGGGACAATTATTAGGAATTAAATTAGCCGCTAGCGAATTTATTGGATATATACAATTAGCAGAGTTAAAAAATGTAGCAAGCGCAACACATTTAACCTACAATAAATCGGTGATTATGGCAACCTACATGTTGTGTGGATTTGCAAATTTTGCATCTATTGGAATTCAAATTGGTGGTATTGGTTCTTTGGCTCCTGGGCAACGAAAAACCTTATCGGAATTTGGAATGAAAGCCTTACTTGGAGGTACCATTGCATCGCTAATGTCTGCAACTATTGCGGGTATGATTATTGGGTAAGCCCCTTTGTCTTTCAGACATTTCCCTATTTCGGCTACGCTCAATACAGGCGTCAGGGGAAAAAGTTAGCAAAGTATATTTTTTGGAAAGCAAATAATTTTCAGATAGTTAATAACTTATTAATATTATTTAAAAAGCGTCATCATTTATTGTTGATGCTTTTTTATTTTTAGCACAGTTAAACAAATACACAATTCAACGATTAAACGCTGAAGAATGAAACAATATCACGATTTAGTAAAACACGTTTTAGAAAACGGAAACGAAAAAGGAG
>JBMYWO010000191.1:0-3231 GCA_049607505.1 Polaribacter sp. | reverse complement strand
GTAATACCTTGTCCATACGTTCATCAAAACCAACTTTAATTTTATCATTTCTAAAATGTATGGACATAGCAACCAATAGATATTACAATCAATTTGGTAACAATATACTTATTAAAATTCTAAAAAATATCTTCTAAACTAATTTTTTTGAAATCTGATTTTACCTATTTTTGAAAACTATAAAAACAAACTAAAAATGCAACAAGACAATCTAATTTTTGACCTTATTGAAGAAGAAAAAGAAAGACAGTTAAATGGACTAGAATTAATAGCTTCAGAGAATTTTGTAAGCGATCAAGTAATGAAAGCACAAGGTTCTGTGTTAACCAATAAATATGCTGAAGGATATCCTAACAAAAGATATTATGGAGGCTGTGAAATTGTAGATGTTGTAGAACAAATTGCTATTGACAGAGCGAAAGAATTGTTTGGTGCTGAATATGTAAATGTACAGCCACATTCTGGAAGTCAGGCAAATACAGCAGTTTATGCAGCTTGTTTACAACCTGGCGATACAATTCTTGGTTTCGATTTGTCTCATGGAGGTCATTTAACACACGGTTCATCTGTAAATTTTTCTGGTAAATTATACAATCCTGTTTTTTATGGAGTTGATAAAAAAACAGGTAGAATAGATTACAACCATTTAGAGCAACAAGCCAAAGAACACAAACCAAAATTGATTATAGCAGGTGCTTCTGCCTATTCTAGAGACATGGATTTTGAGCATTTTAGAGAAATTGCAGATGGTGTAAATGCTATTTTAATAGCAGATATTTCGCATCCTGCGGGTTTAATAGCCAAAGGTATTTTAAACGATCCATTACCTCATTGCCATATTGTAACTACAACCACACATAAAACCTTACGTGGGCCAAGAGGTGGAATCATTATGATTGGAAAGGATTTTGAAAATCCATTTGGTCAAAAATTAAAGAGTGGAAAACTAAAAAAAATGTCTTCATTAATTAATTCTGCTGTCTTTCCAGGAAATCAAGGAGGGCCTTTAGAACACGTCATTGCTGCAAAAGCAATTGCTTTTGGGGAGGCATTAACAGACGAATTTTTAGAATATCAAATACAAGTAAAAGAAAATGCTGCTGCTATGGCAAAAGCCTTTGTTAGCAGAGGATATGATATTATTTCTGGAGGAACAGACAATCATTGTATGCTCATAGATTTGCGTAATAAAAACATTTCTGGAAAAGATGCAGAAATTACGCTTGGAAAAGCAGACATTACAGTAAATAAAAATATGGTGCCTTTTGATGATAAATCGCCATTTATAACTTCAGGAATTAGAGTGGGTACTGCAGCCGTTACCACTAGAGGCTTAAAAGAAACAGATATGGAAACCATTGTTTCTTTTATGGACGAAACAATCACAAATGCAAATAACGAAAGTGTTTTAAAATCTATTAGCGAACAAGTTGAGGAAATGATGAGTGCTAGAAGGTTGTTTGTGATGTAAGAATATTCAACCACACATTAAATACTTGAGTTCTTTCTAAAAAGGGTTTTATGAAAAAGCCGTGGAATATACTCCATTATAAATATTGCTTTAACATTTTTCTTAATTCTTCTTTATTAGGAAGATACAATTGATACTCCTTTGAAAAAATTTGTTTGTTATCTTTTGGTAAGCTATATTCAATCACAAAGTCATTTTTTTCTTTGCATAAAATGATGCCCACTGTTGGGTTTTCTTCGTCCAATTTTATTTCACGATCATAATAATTGACATACATCTGCATTTGTCCAATATCTTGATGCTTTAATTTTCCAATTTTTAAATCAATGAGTACATGCGATTTTAATAATCTATTGTAAAAAACCAAGTCAATATAAAAATGATCACTGCCAGCAGAAATACGTTTTTGACGGGCTACAAAGGAAAACCCTTTACCCAATTCTAATAAAAAATCGCCTAAATTGTCAATAATTCCCGTTTCTAAATCATTCTCTGAATAGGTGTATGATTCTTTTAAATTTAAAAACTCAAGTACCAACGGATCTTTAAATAAATCATTTTGATTTTGGATGAGTTGCCCTTTAGTGGCTAGTTCTTTTACTGCTTTTTTGTCTTTGCTTAATAATAGCCTTTCAAATAATGATGCGTTTATTTGTCTGTCTAATTCCCGAACACTCCAGTTGTTTTCTACAGATTCAATCATATAAAAACTGCGTTCGTCTTTATTTTTTACGCTTAAAAGTCGTACAAAATGAGACCAACTTAATTTGGCAATCAGTGATTGCCCTTTTTGTTTTTTTAAATTTTCTGAAGATTGTGCAATCACTGATTGCACAATTGTTTCTTTATTTTGAGATTGGGCAGACAGTGTCTGCCTTTTTTGTTTTTCTAAATGTTCTAAAGATTGTGCAGACAGTGTCTGCACAATTGGAAATGTTAAATAAAACTTTTTTATCAATTTTAAATTTCTGTAAGAATACCCTTTCCCAAAAGACTTTGTTAAATCTTCCGACAAACGTTTTAACAGTTTTGTACCATATGCTGCTCGCTCTTTGCCTTTTTGCTCATACTCTACAATATACTGTCCTATATGCCAATATGTTATAGTGATGGTTTGGTTTACAGTTTGAGAAACTTTGGTTTTAGCATTATTGACCAATGCTTCAATAGTGCTTATTAGACTATTATAATTTAAATTTTTCTTGGACTCTATGTTTTGCTTTTTTGACACGAATTATATTAATTGAACTTAAGATATTTTTAACTCAAAAATAATAATAACAGAAACACTCATTATAATTCAAGAAACCAAAAATTACTTATTATACAACGCTATTCTATTTCCTTCGGAATCTAAAATTACTGCCATATATCCAATCTCATCAGAAATTAAAGTTTTTGGTCTTAATATTTTACCTCCTGCAGTTTCTATCCTTTTTAGTTCATCATTTATATCTCCTGTTTGAGAGTTGAAATAAACAAGGGTTCCATGCGTTGCGGAGGGTATATAATCTTCTTGAAGCACCAAAGAACCTGTAATTCCTGGTACAGTACTTTTTTCTGAAACTGGAAACCACCCCATAAGAACACCGCCAAAATTATTGACAGAAATTTGTACATTAAAAACTGTTTCGTAGAATTTTTTGGCTCTGTCCATATCTAATACAGGCACTTCAAACCAACTGATCATATTTACATTCATCTTTTTATTGGTCTCAAAAATAGTTAAAACTATGCACTTTAGTGCATTTCGCTTTAGC
>JBMYWO010000190.1:0-3235 GCA_049607505.1 Polaribacter sp. | reverse complement strand
AAAAAAACTTTTTTTTTAATGCTTTTTTGTTAAATACTTTTCGGAGGGGACTCAAAGTTATATTTTTTGTTTCATTAGCAGTAAATGATAATGAGGTTGGCGAGGTAAATGTATAATCGCCACTTTCAGCAGTACCGCCTGTAACGTTTACATCAATATCTATTTGATTTCCATCATAATTTATGGCTGTTATAGGAATATTAGCACTCGTAAACGTTGATGGCATTTCAGTTTCTGTACTTGTCGTAGAATCGAAACCAACGGTAGGACTCGTACTATTTGCTGATAATGTAATATCATCAATATTCCAAAATTCATCTTCGCTATTGTTTTTTGCTTCTATTTTTAACCCAACAGAGGTAGCGCCGTCGGGTATGGTAATGACTAAAGTTGCATAATTGTTGGCGTTTGTTCCGCCTTGTGGTGCGGTAGTTGAAATGCTTGTGCCTGCAACGGTAGTAGCTGTTAAATTGGCGTTATAATCCCACTTTGCATTGCTTGTTCCAGTAAGTTCAATATCAGCATCAGTAGGAAAACCTGTTCCGTTTACATCTGCCCAAACTTTTATGTAGTCAGAGCCGTCAGCACCATTGGATCCTGAAGCTGAAGTACTAGATAGATATACAGTGGCTTTTACTCCAGTATTACCCGTTATTGTTTGGGAAGAAAATTCAATAGTTTCGGTTGTGTTACTAACAAACCAAGATTTAGAACCTGACTTTATTCTTGAGTTAGCAGGAGTGTCAGTAGATCCTGTAAGTCCATTTAATGTTGGAGTTCCGCTACTTATTGTCCAAGTATCTCCACCTTCAAAACCATTAGAGGCTAGGGTAATTTGAGAGAACGATTTATTTGCAAATAGAACGCAGGCAAATAAAACCATTCTGCTAAAAATGTTTTTTAGTTTCATAGTCAATTTTTTTTTTGAATTTCAAAAATAATAAAATTCCTTAAAATCGCAAAACTCTAAAAAACAGAAATTTAGACTGGCACTATTTGATTGTTAGTTCAATTTTTCGAAAGTATATGGCAAAAAAACAATATTAGTATGTAATTTATTTAAAATCAGTAATTTAAAAACAAAGTCGATTGAAAGATCCAAAGAAAAGAAAAAACTTAAAAAGCGTATAAAAGAATTAAAAGAAAGTAGCGATTCATAGAAAGAAAAATTAATTGTGAATAAAAAACATTATATTTCTTTCATTATTCTGTATGATCTAGAACTTCTGTAAACATGTTTGATTTATAATCACCATCAGCACTTTTAACTCAAGACACAAAATGTCCTTCGTCATACATTCCATAAAATACTCTGCGTTTTGCCAGTATCTAAAGAGTTTAAACAGTAAAAAGAAAGGGAAATTTTTAGCAAGTTTGTGAAAATTGACATCTTTTTCTTGACTTATTAAATCCTCTGCCAACCCCTTTTTTTCTATATATCTTTGTGGTACAATTGATAAAATAACAACTTTTTAACAAAACTTTTTTCTCTAATAACTTATATTTGTTTTCATTTTTTTATAGCCATTATGTACCATAAAATGAAACATTTACAATATATCATTTTAATTTTCTTGATGATTTTTTCATCAACAAAATTACTTGCACAAAAAGATTCTATAGCAAAACAACGTACTGCTAGAAAATTATTGCGAAATGGAAATGCACTATACAAGCAACAAAAGTTTACGGATGCTTCTGTGGCCTATCAAAAGGCTTTAGGAAACAACACTAAATACGACAAAGCAACTTATAATTTAGGAAACGCTTTGTACCAAAATGAAAATTTTAAAGAGGCTGTTCCTCAATATGAACTGACAGTAAAAACGGCAAAAGATAAATTTACAAAAGCGGAAGCATACCATAATATTGGGAATGCTATGATGGAGTCTAAACAGTATCAGCCCGCTGTAGATGCGTATAAAAATGCCTTAAGAAACAATCCTAATGATGATGAAACTCGTTATAATTTGGCTGTTGCTCAAAAATTATTAGACAAAGAAAAAAAGCAAAATAAAAACGATAAAAACAAGGATAAGGATAAGGATAAAAAAGACAAGGACAAAAAGGATAAGGACGACAAAAAGAAAGATAAAGACAAAAAGAAAGACGGAGACGATAAGGATAAAAAAGACGAAAAGGACAAAGACGGGAAAGGAGATAAAGACGACAAAAATAAAGACCCTAAAAAGAACGACAAAAAAGATAAAAAGCAAAAACCTAAACCCCAACAAGGAAAAATGTCTCCTCAACAAATTAAACAGTTATTAGAGAGTTTAAATAATGAGGAAAAAAAGACTCAAAAAAAGATGAATGCTAAAAAAGCAAAAGGGAAAAAAGTAAAACGAGAGAAGGATTGGTAAGCCCATCCTCAATCCTTCCCAAAGGGAAGGAGGTTTCCCATCTTTACTTCTTCCCAAAGGGAAGAAAACTCAAACTCAAAAATATACTTTTAAAAGGATTAGAAATTAAAAGGGGAATATGAAATTTTACATAACATTTTTAATATCTTTTTTTACGCTTGTTTCCGTAGCTCAAAATGCTGAACTAAAAGCAAGCGTTAGTAAAAACAAATTAGGTATAAACCAACGTTTGCGTATTGAGTTTTCAATAAACAAACAAGGTGCAGATAACTTTACACCTCCAAATTTTAAAAATTTTAGAGTTATTGGTGGCCCAAGCCAATCCGTAAGTCAATCTTGGATTAACGGAAAAGTAAGTTTTTTACAATCTTATACATACATCATTCAGCCAAAAAGAAAAGGTGAGATTATGATTCCTTCAGCGAGTATAGAGATTGACGGAAAAACCATAAAATCTGATCCTGTAAAAATCATTGTTTTAAATGCGGCGGAAATTCCTAAAAACCCTAATGATCCAAGTTATATTGCAGAACAAAACATCCATTTAGTCGCAGAGATTTCTAAATCAAAACCTTATGTGGGAGAAGGTGTTTATTTAGAACATCGACTTTATATAAGTCAGAATATTGGTATTCAAGATTTTACAGTAACTCAAGCACCTAAATATGCTGGTTTTTGGAATCAGGATATTAAAGTAGTTCGTTTTAATGGCGCAAAAATGGGAAAATATAATGGCGAAGATTATAGATATGTGGTCTTAAAAAGAGCTTTATTAATTCCCACAAAATCAGGAAGATTGACCATAGATCCAATGAAAATGGATATTGTTGTCAGTGTTCCAACAGGTAGAGGAGATTTTTTTGGAAATGCAA
>JBMYWO010000189.1:0-3252 GCA_049607505.1 Polaribacter sp. | reverse complement strand
AAAGATAATAATAGCCAAAAAATTTATCGCTTTGTTTTGCCCCTAAACCTGTATCAACTAAAATTAACCTATCACCATCTTCTATAAGCATACTTCTCATACTCATAGAAATCATATTGTTAGCATCCGCAGGGTTTGTTTTTTGCCAAATAGATTTTGGAACTACACCAAACATAGCACCTCCATCTAATTTAAAATTTCCTGTTTCTATTGGATAAATTTTCATAGAACACAAAGATGCAGAAAATTAGTGAATTTTTTGTTAAGGAAAGCTAAAAATAGAGTACGGTAATTCTGAATACGACAAAAAACATTTGCCCTAACATTAATCCGAAAGCAAATGGAATAAATAATCTTAAAAATACCAAATCTCAAAACATTTCCTTTAATTTTGTTCAAAATTGATATATGGTAACAATTATTGCTGCAATTGCAAAAAATAATGCTTTAGGAAAAAATAATGATTTGATTTGGCATTTGCCTGCCGATTTACAGAGATTCAAAAAAGTAACTTCGGGTCATCATATTATTATGGGTCGCAACACTTTTGAATCCATAGGAAAACCTTTGCCCAATAGAACATCCGTTATTATGACTAGAAATAATGACTATTTTATAGATGGATGTTTGATAGCAAATAGTATAGAAAAAGCCATAGAATTAGTTGGTAAGGATGATGCTTTTATCATTGGTGGCGCACAAATATATAAGGAGGCTTTAGAAAAAAATGTGGTTGATCTGCTAGATATTACTTTCATTCACCAAGAATTTGAAGCGGATGTTTTCTTTCCAAAAATAAATTTAGATATATGGGAAGAAACTTCTAGGGAAGATTTTAAAGCGGATAAAAAAAATAAATACGAGTATAGTTTTATAAAATATCAAAAGAGAATTTAGTTAATTCTATTAGATCTAAATCCACCACCTAAACTCATTTTATATTTTCTTTGGGCAAATAAAAAGTAGTTAAATAACTTATAATTAACATCATATCCATAATCTATATGAGATTGATAATCGATATTATTTTCATAGATGTTTTGATTAAATTGCCTTGGATTTTGAAACCTCTGATTCCAAATAGTTACCCAAACCCTATTTCTTGCTTCTAAATACTCTTGAGAATAATACCCTTCTGGTCGGGCAATAGAAGCCAAATAATTATTAAAACCTGGATCAATAATAATGATTTCATATTCTAAACTATCATTTGCAATCACAACAGGTTCTTCTTTTTCGGCGTTTGTATTTTTTATTGGCGATGAACCACAACTCCAAATAAAGATTCCAATAGAAAATAAAAGTAGGATTTGTTTTAAAAGTTTCATAATCAATTGTTTTAAATACAAGGTAAAGTTGCAAAAAATATTTTAAAATATGTCCGTTTTTAATTCTTTTAACAGTAATTTTCGACCTTCAATATAAAACAATATGGACATTAGATGTTTTTGGGTAAATGACAATCCACTCTATATAGAATATCACGACAACGAATGGGGTGTTCCTGTGTATGATGATAACACCTTGTTTGAGTTTTTACTCCTCGAGACTTTTCAAGCAGGGTTAAGTTGGATAACCATTCTGAAAAAAAGAGAAAACTTTAGAAAAGCGTTTGATAATTTTGACTATAAAAAAATTGCAAAATATCCAGAAAGTAAATATAATTCGTTGCTTCAAGATAAAGGCATTATCAGAAATAAATTGAAAATTAGAAGTGCCATTAGCAATGCTCAATTGTTTATGGATATTCAAAAAGAGTTTGGGTCTTTTTCAAAATTTATTTGGAACTATGTAGATGGAAAACCTATTGTAAATAAATTTCATAAAAGAGAAGACGTTCCTGCTACCACAGAAATTTCAGATACAATTTCTAAAGATTTAAAAAAGAGAGGATTCAAATTTGTAGGATCCACAATAATATACGCATTTATGCAGGCAATAGGTATGGTCAATGATCATACAACAGATTGTTTTAAATATCCAAATTCATGAAAATTTTAAGTATTCCAAAAGAAGATTTAAAACAAATCATTCCTCTTTTTAATAGAGAAATCGGACGTTTTGCGGTCATTGTTTTTTTACTATTTTTTGATAGTCTGTATTTTGCAGAAAACATTTCTAACTCACAAATTTATATCAATATTTTATTGATTATAGGATTTTTTAAAATGTATTTCAGATCCCCTCCAAGATTAAAAGAACTGATGATCTATGCGGTAATTCTTGGTTTTTTAGGCGAACATTTGTTTTCTAGAGTTCTAGGCATGTACACGTATCGGCTAGAAAATGTTCCCTTATATGTACCTTTAGGTCATGCCGCTTTGTACGGAAGAATTTTTATGTTTAGCAAAGCTTCCGTGGTAAGAAAACATCACAAAGCCATAGAACAATTATTCACCCTTTTTATCCTAGTATTTGCAACCATATACTTACTTTTTTTTACTGATGTTTTTGGTTTTATAATGACTATCTGCGTATTTCTCTTACTTTGGAAAAGACCAAAAGATAGATTGTTTTTCTTTTCTATGTATATTTTAGTCGCCATATTAGAAATAGGAGGCACAGCTTTCGGGTGTTGGAAATGGCCCGATACAGCCTTTGGCGTTTTTCCTTTTTTACCAAGTAACAATCCACCTAGTGGAATAAGTTTGTTCTATTTTTTATTGGATATAGGATGTTTTGTCATCTATACACAAAGGCATAAAATAGCTTGGTCTCGTTTAAAAAACATTCGAAAAACGATAATGTCTTAAAATGTGTGATATTGGTGTAAGGCTAAAAAGAGGTAGGACTAAAGACGTAAGATTTAAAGACATAAGACTAAAAGACGTAAGACTGAAAGATATTAGACACTTGTGTTTTCCTAATATCATTGATTGTAAGTATTTCGTTATCAAGACCTTTCAGGTTTCAAAAACCTGAAAGGTCTCAAAAACAACTGATTGGCTCTAGCCAAATTCTAAATACAAATTTCAAGGAATACAAAAAATAGATTGTTTTTACATCTGAAAATAGCAATATGAAATACGCAAAAAACATTTTAGAAACTATTGGAAATACACCTTTGGTACGATTGAATTCTGTTACTAAAGAAATTGATGCTTTGGTCTTGGCAAAGGTAGAAACTTTTAATCCAGGGAATTCTGTAAAAGATAGAATGGCATTAAAAATGATAGAAGACGCAGAAGCCGACGGACGTTTACAACCTGGGGGAACTATTATTGAAGGAACTTCTGGGAATACAGGAATGGG
>JBMYWO010000188.1:0-3323 GCA_049607505.1 Polaribacter sp. | reverse complement strand
TTTTTTATGTTTAGTTTTGCAGAATCAGTAACTTTTTCATTGAGGGTTCTTTCAAAACTCAATGTGTTTATCTGTCTTTGTAGCGTTCTACTGTTCCAATTTCCAGCGATGCTTTCATTGAGGTAAAATATTCTTTTTTCTTCTGAATCAACCCGTGAAAGCAATCTATAATGTGTCCAACTCAATTCGTGACGCAATGCGTCACAAATTGGAAAAGCATTATAAAAAGTACGCATATTTCTTAAATTACTTTGGTCAAAACCTTTACCAAATTCAGAAGTTAGTTCTTTCGATAAATTTTTTAAAGTAGATTTACCATAGGTTGCTTTTGCTTTGCCATTTTGCTCATCTTCTACTATAAGTCGTCCAATATTCCAATAAGTATCCAACAAAGTAGCATTAATCTTTCTAAAAACTCGAGTTCGAGATTGAATGATTACATCTTTGATAGATTGAGTTAAATTGGAATTGTTAGTGTACACTTGTTTTAATTATTTTTTTAGATGTATGATTAAAATTGACTTAAGACGTATGACTAAAAAAAGGATACCACCTAGTCTTGTAATCTTATGTCATTCAGTCTTATGTCTATTTCTACTAAAATTAATATGTTTTTAATTATTATTTATTTTTATTAGTCTGCCATTTTTTCCCTTTGGGAAAATTAAAAGGTCTTCTAATTTCTCAATGGCTTCCCCGTTTTTAACATGTGTTGAATACGTTCTAAAGTTTTACGTTCTGTACAAAGAGATAAAAACGCTTCACGTTCTATATCTAATAAATATTGTTCGGTAACTTTGGTGGGTTCTGATAAATCGCCTCCTGCCATTACATACGCTAGTTTATTGGCAATTTTCTGATCGTGTTCAGAAATATAATTACTTGCTTCCATAGAGTCTGTTCCTACTAAAAACATTCCTAATGCTTGTTTTCCTAAAACCAAAACATCTTTACGTTTTACGGGTTGTGTATAACCCGCTTCTGCTAGTAATAATGCGTGCTTTTTTGCTTGTGCAATTTGACGGTCTTTATTTACTACAACAACGTCTTTTCCTTTTTGCAATAATCCTAAATCAAAGGCTTCATACCCAGAAGTAGATACTTTTGCCATACCAATGGTTAAAAAATGTTCTTGTAAAACATTTAGTTGCACATCGCCTTTATGGAATAAATCAGATGCTCTTAATGCCATTTCTTTAGAACCACCACCACCTGGAATGACGCCAACCCCAAATTCTACCAATCCTATATAGGTTTCTGCGGCTGCAACTACTTTGTCTGCGTGTAAAGAAATTTCACACCCACCTCCAAGTGCCATTCCGTGTGGAGCAGCAATGGTTGGAATTGACGAATAACGCATACGCATCATGGTATCTTGAAAATACTTGATAGCCATATTTAGTTCGTCATATTCTTGCTCTGCTGCCATCATAAAAATCATACCAATATTTGCGCCTACTGAAAAGTTTGCGGCTTGATTTCCAATAACTAAACCTTGATAGTTTTTTTCAGCCAAATCAATGGCTTTATTCACTGCTGCTAAAACATCGCCACCAATAGTATTCATTTTTGATTGGAATTCTAGGTTTAAGATTCCGTCTCCTAAATCTTCAATAATAGCACCAGAATTTTTCCAAACTTCGTTTGATTTTCTGATATTATTTAGAATGATAAATGAATCCTGTCCAGATTTTTTAACTTGAGATTCCGAAGGAATATCATAATAATAAGTTGCACCATCTTTTACAGAATAGAAAGAGGTTTCTCCTTTTTCTAGCATTTCTGTAACCCAAGAAGCAATTTTATGACCTTCTGCTTTCATCAATTCAACACCTTTTGCAACACCAATGGCATCCCAAATTTCGAAAGGGCCATTTTCCCAACCAAAACCTGCTTTCATAGCATCGTCAATTTTATAGAGTTCGTCAGAAATTTCTGGAATTCTATTTTGAACATACCCAAACATTGCTGCAAAATTCTTTCTATAAAACTCACCTGCTTTGTCTTTTCCTCCAACTAAAACTTTGAATCTGTCAATGGGTTTGTCAATGGTTTTTGTTAATTCTAATGTGGCAAATTTTGCTCTTTTTTTGGGTCTGTATTCCAAAGTGTCTAAATCTAACGTAAGGATTTCGCTTTTTCCTTTATCATTTTTAATTTTTTTATAAAAACCTTGTCCCGTTTTGCTACCTAACCATTTGTTTTCCATCATTGTATTGATGAAATCTGGTAGTTTAAAAAGGTCATGCGCTTCATCATCAGGGCAATTTTCATAAATCCCGTTGGCAACATGCACTAAAGTATCTAACCCAACAACATCAACAGTTCTAAACGTTGCAGATTTTGGACGACCAATAACGGGGCCTGTTAATTTATCTACTTCTTCAACGGTTAACCCTAATTCTTTTACTTGGTGAAATAATGATTGAATTCCAAAAATACCTATTCTGTTTCCAATAAATGCGGGCGTATCTTTTGCTAAAACAGATGTTTTTCCTAAGAACTTATCGCCATACATCATCAAAAAATCAGTAACTTCTTGATTGCAGTTTGGTCCTGGAACAACTTCAAAGAGTTTTAAATATCTTGGTGGATTAAAAAAATGTGTTACTGCAAAATGTTGTTGAAAATCTTCGCTTCTTCCTTCATTCATAAATTTGATAGGAATTCCTGAAGTGTTAGAAGTAATTAATGTTCCTGGAGTTCTGTATTTTTCAACTTTTTCAAAAACACTTTTTTTGATGTCTAATCGTTCTACAACAACTTCCATGACCCAATCTACATCTTTAATTAAATGCAAATCATCCTCTATATTTCCTGTTGCAATTCTGTCTATAAATTTTTTATTATAAATAGGTGAAGGTTTTGATTTTAAAGAGGTTGCTAAAGCATCGTTTACCAAACGATTGCGTACAACTTTGTCTTCTAATGTGAGTCCTTTTGCTTTTTCTTTGTCGTTGAGTTCTCTTGGAACAATGTCCAACAAAAGAACTTCTACGCCAATATTAGCAAAATGACATGCAATACCCGATCCCATAATTCCAGAACCAATAATTGCTACTTTTTTAATTCTTCTAGTCATTTGTTTTTAAATTATTTGATGTATGACTCAAAAAGATTTAAGACATAAGACTTTTACATTCAGTCTTGTTGTCTTATGTCATTCAGTCTTTAGTCATTTATTATTATACTACTTTTTGTTTGATATTATTAAAAACCATTCTATCAGTAATCAATTTATTTATGGTTGATGTTACTTTAAAGAAGTTTTCTAATTCTTCTTCAGTAATATGTTCTCTTATTTTATTATTAAACTGAAAAAC
>JBMYWO010000187.1:0-3323 GCA_049607505.1 Polaribacter sp. | reverse complement strand
TTTAAAATATGTTCTTTGGCTTTTAAATATTGTTTCGTAATTCCTCTTTTTTTTAAGTAAATTGTAGCACTATTTTTTTCAACAACAATCATCCTTTAAAATCGACAAAATCAGAATATCCGTCTTTTTTGTGTTGTTCCCAAGAATTCCTTTCTTCGTCATTTAAATCTTTCAGTGAAGTTTTTACCAAGATGGTTTCATCAGCAAAAGAATTAACCAAAAAATCAAATAAATCTTTTGGGTCGTTAAATTTTTTTTTCTTTAAATCACCGTTTTTTATTGTTATTGTTGTCATCATCACAAAAAATATATACTCAAAGATAAAAAAAATCAATAAATTTTCGCGGGATTTGGAAAAATAATAAGAAAATATAATATAAACGAATTTTATTATTGGTGGTCAGAAATTGAAGCTACAACAAATATATCATGAATAAAATGTCCAATTGCTCGGTATTTTTTGGTAATTCTAAAATAATAAACACCTTCGATTTTTGGTTGTCTAATTTTAAAACCAACAATTTTTAATTGGTCTTTCTCAAGATACTTTTTAGCTTTTAAATATGGTTTCACCAAATTTCTTTTTCGAAGGTATTCAATTACTTTAGCACGTTCTCTTACTATCATCCTTGAAAATCAAGCAAATTGCTTACCCCATTTTTTTTAGATTCTTCAATCGCTTTTTGAGAAGCAACAGGCAAATCTTCAAAATCTATTTGATGAAGCATAACCGTATTTTTAGAAGCGTAATATGTTTCAATGAGGTCTTCAAAAGTTTGAAACACACTTTTGGATAATTTTTTACCGTCTTTTATCGTTATCGTTGTCATCACAAAAATATATACTCAAAGATAAAAAAAATCAATAAAATTTCACAAGATTCTGGAAAAAAGCACGATAAAAGATTACCGTTCTATCACAAACTTAAGTATCCATATATCATCCGTTCAGTGTTCCTTCCCTTTGGGAAGGTTAGGATGGGCTTTTTACTTCGCCACATTCACTGCCCTAGTTTCTCTAATCACTGTTACTTTTACTTGCCCTGGGTAGGTCATATCATTTTGTATTTTTTGAGAAATATTAAATGATAATTCTGCTGCTTTTATATCATTCACTTTTGCGCTTTCTACCATCACTCTCAGTTCACGCCCAGCTTGAATAGCATAGGCTTTTTGTACACCTGTAAATCCAAAAGCTATTGCTTCTAAATCTTTTAAACGTTGTATATACGAATCTAAAACTTGACGTCTTGCTCCTGGTCTTGCTCCAGAAATTGCATCGCAAACTTGTACAATAGGGGAAATTAAACTTTTCATTTCAATCTCATCGTGGTGCGCACCAATAGCATTACAAACGTCTGGTTTTTCGCCATATTTTTCTGCCCATTGCATCCCTAAAAGTGCGTGTGGCAATTCACTTTCTGTATCGGGTACTTTTCCAATATCATGCAATAAACCTGCACGTTTTGCTAGTTTGGCATTCAAGCCCATTTCTGATGCCATAATGCCACACAAATTAGCAACTTCACGTGAATGTTGTAGTAAATTTTGACCATACGAAGAACGGTATTTCATACGTCCAACAGTTTTTATTAATTCTGGATGCAACCCATGAATACCTAAATCTATGACAGTTCTTTTACCAACTTCTATAATTTCTTGATTGATTTGTTTTTCTGTTTTTTTAACAACTTCTTCAACTCTTGCTGGGTGAATTCTACCATCTGTAACCAATTTATGTATTGACAAACGTGCTACCTCTCTACGAACCGAATCAAAACACGAAAGAATAATGGCTTCAGGAGTATCATCTACAATAATTTCTACACCCGTTGCCGCTTCTAATGCTCTAATGTTTCTTCCTTCTCGCCCAATAATTCTACCTTTTACATCATCCGATTCTAAATTAAAAACAGACACACAATTTTCTACAGCTTGCTCTACGCCTACTCTTTGAATGGTACCTAAAATGATTTTTCTAGCCTCTTGCGCTGCGGTCAGTTTGGATTCTTCTACGGTCGTTTGAATAAACGCCATCGCATCCGATTTCGCTTCCTCTTTTAACGATGTAACTAATTCTTTTTTAGCATCTTCTACAGATAAACCCGATATTTGCTCGAGCATATCTACATGTCTTTTGTGCATTTTTTCTAGTTCGTCTTCTTTCTTTTCTAAAAATTCTAACTTGTAGTTATAATCTCCTTCCTTTTGCTCAAGAGATTTGTTTAATTTTTTGTTTTTATCAACTTCAGAAGCTACTTGCGATTCTCTATCTCGAATGCGTTTTTCTACATCAGAAATCTTTTTTTCTCTAGAAATAATTACTTTTTCGTGTTCCGATTTTAACTCAATAAATTTTTCTTTTGCTTGTAATATTTTATCTTTTTTAATTGATTCTGCATCAATTTTTGCTTGCTTAAGAATTGATGTAGCTTGTTTTTTTGTTTCGTTAATTTTCTTTTTTCCTCTCGATTTTTCTAATGCTTTTACAATTATAAAACCGACAATTGCTCCTATAAAAATTCCCACAATAATGGGAAGTATCATTCCATCCATAATTTTAATTTAGTGCATAAAAAAGCCTACATTAATGAGGTTTATAAACTCCATTATGGAAAGTTTAGGACTAACTAGTTGATCAAGTATCCACTTGGTGTTGAAACATACTGAAATTAATTCAGCATCTATAAGTTCAATACTAACGGCTCGCTTTGGCAACTAAGACTTATCCTTCATAATAGATTAGTGTTGAGTTTATCAAACAAATTACTAACGTAGGCAGTGTGTTGTTAATGTATTTTAAAGAACTTATTCTAAATGAGAATTTACCAAATGGGTCAATTCTTTTACTTTTTGTATTGCTTCACTATTTGTAGAATTTTTTTCGATAGATTGAATTTCTAGTTTAGAAGCAAATTGCAATGCACACATGGCTAAAACATCTTGTTTGTCACTAACCGCATAGTTTTGTTCATATTTAGAAATTAATTTATTAATTGTATTGGCCGCTTTGCGCATTCCCTCCTCTTCGTTTGTGTTATGAACACTTAAAGGATAAGTTCTTCCTGCTATAACCAAATTAATTTTTAGTTTGTCTGACACTGTTAATGAACTTTAGTTAACTCAATTGAATGATACATTTATCAATTTCTCGAATTAAAGCATTTATTTTGAGTTTTGTATCTCTTGTATTATCTCCACTACCTTCTATAGTCTTAGCAACTTTTAGTAAATCGTATTGTTCTTTTTGATTTTCTAATTGCTGCTGCTTTTCTTCTAACTGAACTTGTAGTTTTGATACATTTTGAAGCAAAATTTCATTTT
>JBMYWO010000186.1:0-3332 GCA_049607505.1 Polaribacter sp. | reverse complement strand
TGTTGACGGCAAATAATCTACTTCACACCAAATGGGTCTTATATCGGTAGTTTTACGTCCGTCTAAACGTATGCCTTCTGCTAAGGTTAATTCACGAACTGCGTTTTTTTGTGCTTTGTTGTAATATTTACTAACCAAGTCTCCAAAATCTGCTAATTCTTCTTCGGTAAAATTTTCTTTAATTTCTTCTTTTACTTCAGAAAATGCTAGGCTACGTTCTGCTTTAGAAGTTCCTTGTTTTGCAATTGCATAACATTTATTGTAGGCTAAATCGTGAATTTTTTTAGCTACATCTTCATCTTCTCTTTCTGCTTCATATTCACGTGTTTCTTTTTTGCCAAAAGCTTCTGCTAAACGTACTTGAGCGGCACATTGTACTTTAATGGCTTCGTGTGCAAATTTAATAGCATCTGCCATTTCTTCTTCAGAAATTTCATCCATTTCACCTTCCACCATCATTACTGAATCTGCTGATGCTCCAATCATCATATCAATGTCAGACTCTGCTAATTGAGCTCTACTTGGATTGATTACGAATTGTCCATTTACTCTAGCAACTCGTGCTTCAGAAATTGGGCATTCAAAAGGAAAATCACTTAATTGGATGGCTGCTGATGCTGCTAAACCTGCTAGAGCATCTGGCATTACATCTTCATCATGAGACATTAATTGAATCATCACTTGTGTTTCTGCGTGATAATCTTTTGGGAATAGCGGGCGTAAAACACGATCTACTAAACGCATCGTTAATACTTCGCCATCACTTGGTCTTGCTTCTCTTTTAAAAAATCCTCCCGGATAACGTCCTGCAGCAGCAAATTTTTCTCTATAATCTACTGTTAAAGGTAAAAAGTCAACGTCAGATTGTTTGTAGTTAGATACTACTGTACATAATAACATTGCTTTTCCCATTTGAACAACAACTGAACCGTGGGCTTGTTTGGCTAATTTACCCGTTTCTAATGAGATAGTTCTTCCATCTCCAAGGTCTATAACCTCTCTAAATACTTTTGGAATCATAAATAATGAATGCTAAATTTTTTAATGTGTTTGTTGCTGTGTTGTATGCTGTTTCAATAGATATTTATTTTCAAATAAATTCGTGGTAGAATAAAACAAGCTATGGTATAAAAAAAGAGGCGATTTTTTAGCCTCTTTTTTTTGATAAGAATTATTTTCTAATTCCTAATTCTTTAATAAGCTCTCTGTATTTCATAATGTCTTTACCTTTTAAATAATCTAGTAAAGATCTTCTTTTACCTACTAATCTTACAAGAGATCTTTCGGTGTTAAAATCTTTACGATTGTTTTTTAAGTGTTCTGTTAAATGATTAATTCTGTGCGTAAATAATGCAATTTGACCTTCTGAAGAACCCGTATCATTTTTTCCTTTACCGTGTTTTTCGAAAATGCTTTCTTTTATTTCTTTTGTTAAGTACATGCCAATATTATTTAAATAATTTTTATGTATATCAATGCTATTTTCATTGAAGGGGCAAATATAGGTTTATTTTTTTGAATAGAAAATAGGAAATCTAGGCAAAAGAAGGGGCTAGTAAAAAAACTTTATTCAAATATATGTTTGTATCTTTGTATGGAAACAATAAAAATTGAATGGATAAATTTGAAGAACTAGAAATGTTTTCTTTTGACAAAATAAAAGACGAATTCATAGGTAAAGCAGGAACTGTAAAAAGAACGCTTTATGAACAAGAATTACAAATGGAAATTATAGGCGATTTAATAAAAAAAGTGCGCTTGGAAAGAAATATGACTCAAGAAGAACTTGGAAAATTAATAGGAGTGCAAAGAGCGCAAATATCAAAACTTGAAAATAACACGACTAATGTAACTATTGAAACGATTTTAAAAGTTTTTAGTGCATTGAAAGCAAAAGTGAATTTTAATGTAGAGATTTTAGATAACAAAGTGAAAGTTGCCTAATCAACCTTTTCTACAAAAAAAATAGATAGGTAGCCCCAACTTTTTAATCCACCTTAAAATATTCATCTTTAAACCCAATTAAATAAACCTTTTCTTGTGCTCTTGTAACAGCTGTATATAGCCATCGCAAATATTCTTTAGAAATTCCTTTTGGTAAATAAGGTTGCTCTACAAAAATGATTTTCCATTGTCCTCCTTGAGCTTTATGACAGGTCATTGTGTATGAAAATTTTACTTGTAAAGCATTAAAATAGCGATTGTTTTTAATGGCCATATACTGTTTGTATTTCGATTTTTCGTCTGCATAATCCTCTTTTATAGCTTGGTATAATGTATTGGATTCTTCATAAGTTAAGGACGGACTTTCGCTTGTCAAAGTATCTAATAACAAAACTGTTTCAAAAGGTTTCATATCAGGATAATCAATCATTCTAATGGTTACTTCTGCAAATTGAAATCCATACAGTTCTTTTGTTGCGCTAATCCGCATCACTTCGCAGATGTCTCCGTTTGCTATAAATCCTGCTGAAGATGAGTCTTTTAGCCAATAATAATTATTTTTAACAATCATCACGTAATCTCCTGTAGAAATTTCGTTTTCTTGACCGCAAATTTTCATCCGTATTTGTTGGTTGTACAGATTTGCTCTCTTATTAGACCGCACAATAAAAGCAGTATCTTCTATTCCATAAGTGTCATAGGCATTTACAATTGCATTTTCAACATCATAGCCATCTGTCAATCTAATAATATCAGGAAAATTTAGGTCAAACTGAAAACTTACATCATTGTTTTTCAAAAGCAAACGCAGATGGGTTGCATTGGTCAAAATTCCTGAATTTTTATGCTGACGCATTACTTCATTTAATTCTATTTCTGTTACATTTTTTTGATATTCATATTCTAAAATGGAGGTATCTAAGGCTGGACTTATATTCAATTTTACGGGAGGAAGTTGCGCAGTGTCTCCAATAAAAATTAATTTACAATTTTTTCCAGCATACACATAGGTTATTAAATCGTCTAATAATGATCTTTTTTCAAAAAGTTTTTCGTTTTGTCTTGCATCAGGAATCATAGAAACTTCATCTACAATAAACAATGTTTCTGTATGCCTATTGGGTTGTAAAATAAAACTTACAGACCCGTCAGATTGTTTTTTTGGGAAGTATATTTTTTTATGAATGGTAAACGCCTTTTTGTTGGAATATCCAGCAATTACCTTTGCGGCTCTACCCGTAGGTGCCAATAAAACGGCTTTTTTGTTAGCAGTCCATAAACTATTTACAACTGTACTTATTGTGGTTGTTTTGCCCGTACCTGCATATCCTTTTAATAAAAATAAAGATTGCTTATCTTCATTAAAAATAAAATTGCTTAAAAGTTGC
>JBMYWO010000185.1:0-3337 GCA_049607505.1 Polaribacter sp. | reverse complement strand
GGACTTAGTCAACACAGTATTCATGCTTGGGCTACGTGTGCCGTGTTTTCGGTATTGCCTGTGCGGATGCTTAGTTGTTGTGCATTCGTACTTCTTCACCAAGTTTATTTAATTGATAAAAGTAATTTTGTTTCAGCCATATTTCTTTATCTCCAATAGCAATGAACCTGTATTTAGCTCTTGTTATAGCAACATTTAATAAATTCGGTTTTTTCGAAGCCCAATTTGCTGCTCCTTTGGTTGTTTCATCTAACCCTAAACATAAAATTACACCTTCAGCTTGTTTTCCTTGAAAAGTATGAACAGTTCCAATGTGGCTTTTTAACCATTCTCCCATTTCTTTGCTATCTATCTCTTTATATCTCTTAATTTCATTTATTAAATGCTTAAAAAGAAAAGAATTTAGTGAATAACTTATTTGACTAAACGGAGTGATGACAAAGACATCAGGTAAATTTTTAGAAAAATTAATTTCATCAATTAAAATGTCTTTAATCTTTTCAGCTTGTTCTTGTACAAAGTGTCTTCCTTCAACAATTCCTTTACAATGTATAAATGATGTTTTGAAATTCACGTTAACATTTTTAGGGGGTGCAGTAGAGCAATACATTGTATTGTCGTATGCAATGCTATTTGATATTTCAAACATTGGACTTATACATCTTCTGTGAACCCTTAATGGAATCCCAATCCATTCTTCTTTGTTATTTATTGTTAAGTAAGAGCCTAACGGATTAATTTTATCTGCCATAGATTGTACCGAAAGTTCTGAACTAACATTGTCTTTACCTAAATCAAAATAATTGCTAATATTATCTGTGATAGAATTAGGAATAGTTACTACTGGTTCTATTTGAAATGGATCGCCAACAACACCAACTCTTTTAGAACGCCATATTGAACCTGCGGCAGCTTGTGGAATTGCTTGTCCTGCTTCATCAATAAATAACCAAGGAATATCTTCCTTACCCAAATCTTTAAACATGGTTTGTATGGAAGCAAAAGTTGAAGAAATAACAGGAATTACAAGAAAAAATGTATTCCACATTCCTTTTATTTCCTTTTTTGAAGCCGAAGTATCTCCTTTTAAATACTCAAAAAAACCTGCAAGCGTTGTTGAAATCCTACTTGAAGTTGCATTTGCAGTAAGTATAAAAACCTCATTTAATTTCAATGAAATAATAAATAATTCGGATTGTAATTTTTTTAATTTCACAGAATACCAAGGACAAGATTCTTGAGATTTTTTAGATTCTATATTTTCCCAATAACTTATATCTGCGTAGTTGTCTTTTAATTCAAATCTTGCATTATTAGTTAGAGTGGTTAATTTTTCTAACTGATTTGTTAAATTAGATTTTTCATTTTCTTGCTTTTTAACTAATGCTTCTAAACGATTAAAGTCAGATTCGTTTTTTGATAAAATTGGAGTTTCAACATTCAATTTTTCTGAAATCTGGATGTAAGTGATTTGAGCTAGCTCTAAAGCCTTTTTATATGTATTTCTTTTGTTTTTATTGAACCAATAAGTGAAGAAGTTTGGTTTGCTACTTTTAATGATAGTCAATTCATTAAGAATCTCTTTTTTATCCTTATTCAAACCTAATACTTTAGTTTTTTGATTTTGGTATTTGGTTTTTGATATTTCGTACTTCTCTATAGTATTCTCTAAATTTTGTGTTATTTCAACTAACGCTTTTTCAGTTTCTAAGTAGTTTTCATAATCCTTTTTAAAAGTTTCTAGTCTTTTCTTTTCTGTTGAAATTTCATTTAACTTGTCAATAAATTCGGCTTTTATTTTATTCCATTCCGAATTGTCAGTTAATTTATTTTCATCTAAAGATTTCTGAAGGCCTATTTTTTCTCTTTTATTAAAATCAAACCAAAGCTTATTTATAAAATCAGTTCTGTTCTGCTTATTTCCTAAAACGGCAGATATTAATCCCCAATTATCAATACTTATAGAGTTCTCCGCAGCTGTTTTAAAATAGGATATTTTAGAACTATATTGTTTTGAAACTTCATCTTTTAATGGTAATTCTTTAGATATATTTTCGACTGCTCCGTTATTTGAAGAAGCAATCACGATTCCTCCATTTGTAATTGATTTTACTGGTTCATAAAGCCAAGGAGAATATTTTTCATTAATTTCTATTGAACCTACTTTTTTGAAAGCATCAGAAGGGTTTTCTATTTTAATAAGTTCCTTAGCTCGTTTTACAATTATAGGAGCTATAATATCTCTGAGTAAAGTCGTTTTCCCTGTTCCAGGAGGCCCATTTACTGAAAACATTCCTTCTTGATTACTTTCTGATAAATTGTTGAAAATGTTATTTACCGCAAATTGTTGCATTAAACTTAAAGTATAATCAGAAGGCCAACATCCATCAGGATAATTATTTGGAGATAAATTATTTTTTAAGATGTCTATTTTTTTAGAAACATCTAGTCTATTTGATTGCTTATTTAAACTACCATCTAAATACCGTTGAAAGGCTTTCGGAATTGACTTTTTGTCGTAAGTAGAAATTATTTTTTCTAAATCTTTTATATAAAAGCTATTAAGAATATCGGCTGTAGCTTTGGTTTCTTTTTTAGTTTTAAATTTCTCTATCCTTTTTACATATATTTCTTTGTTTGGTTTTATACTCCAATTGCTAAGTGTTTCAACTTTATTTTGAAACTTCAATAATTGACTATTGTTAACAATAGTTGAAACTTTTATAACTTCTTCATTTGAGTTGGTAATGGTTTCTTTAAAATTTAGTTCTAAATACTCCAGTAAGTTATCCTTAACGGTTTCAAATGAAAGCTCCCAATTATCGTTTTTTATTTTATTTTTTTCCAATTGGTTTAAAGCCCAAGGCAGAGTTGATACACCCAAAGAATCATTAACATATTTACCTTCAGCATCTAATTTTAAAGAGGCAAAACAAATTTTTGAATTTCTAAAATTTTCATCTTTTTTTGTGTCTTTGAAATAATTTTTCACAAACTCATTAACGTCAGAAGAGTTGAATACACCCAAATAAATTGTGTATTCAATAGTTTTATTTGGGTCTTTGGATTTTAATGGAATTTTCCAAGGCTCTTTCTCATTGAGTAGTTCTACATTTTTTTCAGATGATTTTGGAGTAGAAGCAGGGCTAAAATGTTCTAGTTTATGCCAGCAAGACAATAGTTTTTTATGTTCACTCATTTGTTTGTATTTCGATTGTCCTTTGTATGATGCACAACGTTGTTGCAGTCGAGTAGGCAAAGGGAATATTTACCCTAAGCCTCTCACAGAATCCCCGCAGAGCGGGGCAGGCTAAGCGTGATAGTCTCCCGTCATACA
>JBMYWO010000184.1:0-3354 GCA_049607505.1 Polaribacter sp. | reverse complement strand
TCTTTAGAAATATCTCTGGTTTTATTATAAATACCTTCTAAATATTCCAAAACATCTTCTTTAACATTTTTATTGGTTTGTAGTTTAGTCATTATATGATAGACATCATTGGCAACTTCATCATGCACTTTTTTAGAGATTCTAGCCTCTGTTTTTAAAACCTGCTCTACTTTTTCTCTTTTATGGCGTGATTTGTTGATTACATAAATTGCAATAAATAGCAATATGATTAAAACTACTATGACTTGCCATAAAATTTTTAATTTTTGCTCCTGCTCTTTATCCAATCGATTCTTCTTGGCAATCTTTTCTTGTTCGTAAAAGTTATATTTTGCAGAAGCAAATTTATTTTCTTGAAGTTGGTTTGCTTTCGCTATACTATCTTTTAATACTTTATACTCATCAAAAAAAGTATATGCTCCTAAATCAACAAGGTTAGACAACGCATCTTCTTTATAAGCAGGGCTATTTATTTTTTCAGCAACTTTATATCCTTTTTTAGCATATTTTAAAGCATTTATAGTGTCCGAACGATCCAAATAATATTGTGACAAGTGTTTGTAACTCGGATATTTATCTCTACTCAATTTTTCTCTAATAGACAATGCCTTTAGCATATTGGACAATGCAGTACTTCTATTGAGTTTAGATTCTGAAGAACCTAAATTAGACAATGTTTTTGCCGATTTTAAACTATCTTTTATTGGCCAATTAATTTGATATGCTTTTTTAAATGAACTAATGGCTAAAATATATTTCTTTTGGTCTTTATAAACATTTCCTATATTATTAAAAACAGTGCTACTGTCCAAAGAATTTTTAACAAGGCGCAAACTTTTATCGTAATAAAACAAAGCATCATCGTAATTCCTTAATTCACGATGAATCATTCCTAAATGATTGTATAACCCTATTTTTTCTTGTCTATTTTTAGGTTTTAATAATTTTAATGCTTCTACTGCAGATGCTTCGCTATCATAGAAAGCCCCTAATTCTGACTCAATATTTACTATAATCCTTAAATAATAAACAATATTTAAAGTGTCTTTTTCCTTTATACTTTCTTCTTTTTCTTTCTTAAAAAATATATATGAGGTAATTAAGTCATTGCTCGTTTTAGGATTGGTTGCTAAATTATAATGATAAAGAACGCTATCTTTCTTTGTTTGGGCAACTGTGGAAAACCCTTTAGAAAAGAAAAGACCACTAAAATAGATGCAAAAAAAGAGGAATGAAATAAGGTATATTTTCATTCCTCTAAAATACAAACTAAATTTTAGTTATAGTTTAATTTCCTCCTGTTGGTGGCGGAGGCGGTGGCGGTGGTGGAAGAATTGGTTCATCTTCCCCACAACATGCTTGTATCTCTTCTAAATCTTCAATTATTTCACCTTGAGAACAAGAAGTTAAGGCTACATTGAGGAAAACCGTAAAAACTATTAAAATTATTTTTTTCATTTTGTTATTATTTAAAATTTGACATTCGTGTAGCTGCCCGAGTGAATACTCAGTTTTATATGGTTTACAGCAACACGCTTAAACTCATTAAGAGAGGCCTCTCTTTTTGGAAGTATGAAGAGCAAATAAAAAGTGAGAATTACTTCCAGATATTATCACTTATTAAAAGCTATTCAGAGGTAGAATTTTTAAATTTTAGAACCTTATTAAGATTCGTTTGCTTATTAATTCTGATACAAAGATGAGTTCAAAGAGGAGAGAAATAGGAAACAAAAAACAAGCATTTTTAAGTCAAAAACGTTTGCGCAATTTTGTGTGTTTTATGTCTATTAAATGTTTGTTTTAGGCGACAAACAAAAACCAAACAATTAAAAAACAATGAAAGAAGTTTTATTTAAAAAATTATTCAAAAAAGCTGAAAAACAGTCAGGTAGAATGACAAAACATGGAGTGTCTAAATATTTAGAAGATGTATTCACAGACGATTTAGGCTTTGGAACAAACAAAGTTACTTTTGTACGTTATTATGAAAAATACATAGAAAAAAATAATGATAGAACCAATAATCCTAGTACAGAATTACTCAATAAAATTGGGGAATATATTGGGTATAAAAGTTATGAAGATTTTGTTACTAAACTATCTGAAGAAAATAGTTCAGAGACATTAGATTTGGAAAAAGAATTGAAACCTATTGAAGATATAAAACTAAAAAAAACAGCAATAAAAGAAAATTTACCATTCTTGGAAGTGCAGGAAACAAAACCCAAAAAACGTCTAAAAAAACATCAAGTTTTAGTCTTCGTTAGTCTTTTAATCATTCTTATAAGTGTTGGAATTTTTTATATAAATCAACAGCGATGGATGGTTTGGAATGGAGAACATTACGTAGAAGTGAAATTCGATACAAAAAAATATGATTTAGATCAATTAAAAATGTATAAAGAAGATAGAATAAAATATTTTAAAAAAATTGAACCAAATTGTGATGTAAAATACTTTGACGAAAATGGGAAAGTGAATATTTGGTATGGAAAAAATAGAGAAGGAAAGTTAGAAATTTTTACATCATTTGGGTTACACCCAGAAACAGGAAAAACATTAAAACATATCACTAAATATATGATTCAAAAATATTTTTGTAAAAATTATAAAATACATTAGAATGTAAGTTTTCGAGGATGTAAACTCAACTTTATCTGGGTAGTATCCCATAAACTTACACCGTTTATAGAGATACCAAAAAACTATATTTACTACTTAAATCTACTCTTTTTTTCCTAATTTTTGGTTGAATGCTTGTTTATATTTTCTATAAACTCATCAAACAAATATGCCGCATCGTGTGGGCCTGGGCTAGCTTCTGGGTGGTATTGCACCGAAAAACAGTTTTTATTTTTTATTTTAATTCCTGCAACTGTATTGTCATTCAAATGAACATGTGTAATTTCTACATCTTGATGCGCTTCAGTTTCTTCTCTATGAATTGCAAATCCGTGGTTTTGAGAGGTAATTTCAGATGTACCTTTTACCAAGTTTTTTACTGGATGATTTATTCCTCTGTGTCCATTGTGCATTTTGTAGGTAGAAATTCCGTTTGCCAATGCAATTACTTGATGTCCTAAACAAATACCAAATAAAGGCAAATTTCTATTGATAATTTCTTTTGCTGTATTTTGAGCATCTATCAAAGGTTCTGGATCTCCAGGTCCGTTTGAAATAAAATACCCATCAGGATGAAACGCTTCTAATTCTTCAAAACTTGAGTTATATGGAAATACTTTTATATAGGCGCCTCTTTTAGCCAAATTCCTTAAAATATTTTTTTTAATGCCAATGTCTAAAGCCGAAATTTTTATATCTGAATTTTCATCGCCTACAAAATAAGGTTCTTTA
>JBMYWO010000183.1:0-3385 GCA_049607505.1 Polaribacter sp. | reverse complement strand
GTTTGCCACTTCAGAAAAACAAGACAAAGCCATGTTAACTTGTTATATTTCTAAAGAATTAGCGAATGAGCGTGGTTATGACGCAGGAAAAGTAGTCAGAGAATTAGGAAAATTAATTCACGGTGGTGGTGGTGGACAAAATTTCTTTGCCACTGCAGGAGGTAAAAATCCAAGTGGAATTCCTAAAGTTTTGGAGAAAGTGAAGGGGTATTTGGTGTAATATAAGGAAGTACACATCTCATAAAAAAATGTTCTTCAACAAGCTAGACTAACATTAAGTTAACGAATTATGGGGCACATTTATTTCTTGGGGACTAGGCAAATAATTTATGTAATCTAAAGAGGAAAAAAGCTGTATCAGTAACCCCTCTAAGATTGGCTCTAAAGAGTTATCCTTTAGTTAAAATTCTTGTGAAAATGCAACTATTTTTTAAGACTCTTTTTAACTGTTTATTTGTTGATATATTTTATTTTGATTTCCCAATATTTTAATAAAACCTTTTGCTTCATCTGCTGTCCAGCCTTTATTTTCTTCGCCATAACTTCCAAATTTGGCATTCATTAAATCGTGTTTAGAGATAATTCCGTCTAAAGAAAAATGATAGGGTTTTAGAGTTACAATTACAGTTCCAGAAACATTTTTTTGGCTACTTTCCAAAAACGCTTCCATATCTCGCATTACAGGATCTAAATATTGACCTTCGTGCAAATGCATTCCATAGAAACTAGCCAAATATTCTTTGTGTTGTAATTGCCATTTTGTTAAGGTGTGTTTTTCTAATAAATGATGTGCTTTTATGATAATTAATGCCGCAGCAGCCTCAAAACCAACTCTACCTTTTATGCCCACAATGGTATCGCCCACATGAATATCTCTACCAATAGCAAATGTGGAAGCGAGTTTATTTAAAATTTCAATATTTTTTTCTGATGAATTTTGAGTTCCGTTTATGGCTGTTAATTCACCTTTTGTAAAAGTCAACACTACTTTTTCTTCACCTTCTTTTTGTAATTGTGATGGATATGCAGTACTTGGTAACGGTTTTTCTGAAGTTAAGGTTTCTTCGCCTCCAACACTTGTTCCCCACAAACCTTTATTAACTGAATATTTTGCCTTTTCCCAAGACATATCTATTCCGTTTTGTTTTAGATACTCAATTTCTTGTTGTCTTGTTAATTTTTGATCTCTAATGGGTGTAATGATTTTAATAGTTGGCGCAAGCGTTTGAAAAATCATATCAAAACGTACTTGGTCGTTTCCTGCTCCTGTACTGCCGTGGGCAATATATTCCGCATCAATACTTTTTGCATATTCAATAATTTCTATGGCTTGTATTATTCTTTCTGCACTTACAGAAAGCGGATAGGTATTATTTTTTAAGACATTCCCAAAGATTAAATACTTTACTACTTTGTTGTAAAAAGTAGTGATGGCATCTATATTTTTATAGGTTGAAACGCCCATTTTATAGGCATTTTTTTCAATCCTTTTTATTTCTTCCGAAGAAAAACCTCCCGTATTTACACTTACAGCGTGTACATCAAATTTTTTTGATAAACTTACAGCACAGTAGGAAGTATCTAAACCTCCGCTATATGCAATGACTAATTTTCCTACGCTGTTACTCTGTGACATTTCTACCAAAGGGAAAGAGTTATTTGATTTTATTTTTTTTGACATTTTTATCTTTTTTAAGAAACAGATTTTGTTTTATACTTTTTAGTCTTTTAAAAACGTTTTCTTTTATTTTTTTAGGTTCAGAACTTTCTTGTTTTTTTGGGTCGAATAGCATTCCTGTACACAAACACATTTTTTGTTCTGTACGAGTTAATACATCGTAATTTTTGCAAGTTTGACAACCTTTCCAGAAAGATTGGTCGTCTGTTAATTCTGAAAAGGTAACGGGTTTGTAGCCTAAATTACTATTCATCTTCATTACTGCTAAACCTGTAGTAATACCAAATATCTTTGCGGCTGGAAACTTTGTTCTTGAATGATTAAAAACCATTTGTTTTATTTTTTTTGCCAAGCCCATATTTCTATAATCTGGATGTACAATAAGCCCAGAATTGGCTACAAATTTGCCATGACTCCAAGATTCTATATAAGAAAATCCAACAAATTTATCGCCATCTAAAGCAATAACTGCGTTGCCGTTTTCCATTTTAGAAATGATATATGCTGGTTTTCGTTTTGCAATTCCTGTTCCTCTAATTTGGGCTGCAAGTTCTATGGTTTGGCAGATAATTTCTGCATAGATGCTATGTGATTTGTTGGCAATTACAATTTGCATTGTATTGATGTTTTAAAATTTACTAAGTTTTTTGTTAAATAAATTTGAATGAGGAATTGGACACACCTAATTCCAGAATTTTTAATACCCTTACGGGCGAAGTAAAAAATTGCGACGTAGAATCTTATTGTTATTGTTTGAAATAACTAAAAATGAAAATCGGATGTTGGTCTTTGAAAGGTTCATGGTGTAAAAATAAAATACTTAATTAGGGGTTTATCTGCTAATAAAAGAATAATTAGCAACGGTAATTACGCAAGCGCAAACTGGGAATTATAATATCTATGTTATTTTTACTAGAAGTAATCATACTGTAAAAGTATATATTTTTTAGGAACTAACTTCAACTATTTTATAAAAAGTTTTATCAATTTGTAAAAAATAATTGGGGCAGTCTCTATCAATAATCAATTAATAGGGGTTGTCTAAATATTATGAATATGTCTAATTTATTTCATAATCGCCTCAATTCCAGGTAAGGTTTTTCCTTCTAACATTTCTAACATAGCACCTCCTCCTGTAGAAACATAACTTACTTTGTTGGCAAAACCAAATTGTTTTACAGCAGCAACAGAATCGCCACCACCCACTAAAGAAAATGCTCCGTTTTTGGTGGCATTATCAATTGAATGCCCAAGAGCAATGGTACCGTTTGCAAAAGATTCCATTTCAAAAACGCCTAAAGGACCGTTCCATAAAATGGTTTTACACTGATTGACAACTGTATCAAAATTTTGTCTAGATGTTGGTCCAGCATCTAGACCTTGCCACCCTTCAGGAATTGTATCAATATCACAAATTTGTGTGTTGGCATCGTTGCTAAAATCATCGGCTGCAATGACATCTACAGGAATATGAACCTGTACGTTTTTTGCTTTGGCTTGTTGTAAAATATCTAAAGCCAACGCCATTTTATCATCCTCACAGATAGAGTTTCCAATCTTACCACCTTGTGCTTTTACAAATGTAAAACTCATGCCACCACCAATAATTAAGTGATCTACTTTGTCTAAAATATTTTCAATTACCGTAATTTTTGACGATACTTTTGCGCCTCCTAAAATGGCTAAAACTGGTTTTTCTGAATTGTT
>JBMYWO010000182.1:0-3434 GCA_049607505.1 Polaribacter sp. | reverse complement strand
TTTATATGCGTTTAAATGAAGACGGAAAAACGGTAAGGGCTATGGATGTATTATTTCCTGGTATTGGAGAAATTGTTGGGGGCTCACAAAGAGAAGAACGCTATGATGTTTTGGTTGAGAAAATGAAAGCATTGAATATTGAAGAAAAAGAATTATGGTGGTATTTAGATTTGCGCAAATTCGGAACTGCTGTTCATTCAGGTTTTGGTTTAGGGTTTGAGCGTTTGGTACAATTTGCCACAGGAATGGGAAATATTAGAGATGTAATTCCGTTTCCTAGAACGCCACAGAATGCTGAATTTTAAGCCCTTTTTAATTATACGGCGTACCGAGCTTCTAGTTATTGCTATGGTTTATTGAATAACTCTCCCTTAAACGGAAAAGGATATTTTTCGATAATTTTAACCTTTTCAAAATCAATATGAGTAGGATTAATCAAATAATTATAACAATTTTGAATCCATATTGATGGAACTTTTAAGACTAAAAACTCATTTTCGCTAATGAAATAATCGCCTAATAATTTTGAAATGTGAGTTTCATGTATCCAATTTTCATCGTAAAAACTTTCATCTATAAGTAGTGGTTTAACATCTGGTATTTCTATTTCAAGTAAAAAGTATTTGTGAATTTTTGAATATGGATTATAAACTTTATTAAGTTCTACAACGCATAGAGCAGCACTTTCAGCAGTATAAAGCATTGGTGTTCCGTAGGAGTTCCATCTGTTACTATATTGTTTTCTTGCACCATTCCCAGAAATATCGCTATTATATTTCTCACTACAAATTCTAAAAACCTTCATTTTAAATTAAATTCCCAGTTTCTATTTTGAATATCTGTTCTTTTAACATACCAATTCCTTGCACAGTATCTACATATTCAATAGGAGCTTTATTATTCAAATTATATGCTTTATAGTTTAACCATTCATGAAAAGATTCTTGACTGCCAAAAACTTCTATCCCGTATTTAACAAGAAGAAGGAATGATAAAAATTTTTCAGCTGTTTTTTGCTTTAGAGGTTTTTCTTCTTTAATAATGGTTTTTTGAACCGTTTTTTCTGTAACACCTAAAATTTCTGCCCATTTTTTATTAGAAAAATTTAGTAAATCATATATAATTTTGAAATCTTTATTATCTATTCCATTCCTTACAGATTCAATGGTATCTATTGGAGTATAAGAGAAAATTTTTTTATCATTTTCTTTTGATTTTGTCGCTATATATCCTTCAGCAATTCTAGTAATCTTTCCTTTTTTCACTCCAATAATACCTTTACCTTCAAAAGACTTTTCTTTACCTTTGAGGTCAATTATTTCTATAGTTTCTTGATTATTTTTTATTTTAGGCTGAATGATAGAGTCAAGTGTGTTAAAAAAAGTTTCTTCTTCTAATTGAGTTTTTACCATAGTCTTTGCATTCATAACTGATATATTTAATTAGAAATATTTCGTTTTTAAAACGACAATTTACTTATTTCTATTTAATTTACATAAAAAAACATCAAAAAATTATGTTTCAGTTATCGTGAGTACATTTCAAATCAGGTTTTGAAAATATGAAAGGTATTGATAGCGAAATACTTACAAGGTTTTCAATCAATGATACTTATTTTTTGTTATGTATTATAAAATACTATTCAAAGTAGAATTTGGTCTCATTGCTGCATCAGCAAGAACTTCATTGGGTTCATAATAACCACCAATATTTACAGACGAACCTTGAATTTCATTTAGTTCTTTTACAATTTTTGCTTCATTAGAAGCCAACTCATTAGCTATTTTAGAAAATTCAGCTTTTAAGTCTGTATCTTCATCTTGATTTGCCAATTCTTGCGCCCAATACAACGCTAAATAAAAATGACTTCCTCTATTGTCTAGTTCACCAACTTTTCTTGAAGGCGATTTTTTAGTATCTAAAAATGTATCTGTTGCATTGTCTAAAGTTTCAGATAAAATAAGTGCTTTTTTATTATCATTTACAGTTCCTAAATGCTCTAAAGAAACAGCCAAAGCTAGAAATTCACCTAGAGAATCCCAACGTAAATGATTTTCTTTTTCAAATTGTTGTACGTGTTTTGGGGCAGAACCTCCTGCACCAGTTTCAAACAATCCGCCACCATTCATTAACGGAACAATAGACAGCATTTTTGCTGAAGTACCCAATTCTAAAATTGGAAATAAGTCTGTTAAATAATCACGTAAAACATTTCCAGAAACGGAGATAGTATCTTCTCCTTTTATAATTCTAGCCAAGGTAAATTCAGTAGCTTTTATAGGTGATAAAATTCTGATATCTAAACCAGTAGTATCATGATTTGGTAAATAGGTATTTACTTTTTTAATGACTTCTGCATCATGCGCTCTATTTTCGTCCAACCAAAAAACAGCAGGAGTTCTTGAAGCTTTTGCTCTTGTAACTGCAAGTTTTACCCAATCTTGAATTGGAGTGTCTTTCGTTTGACACATTCTCCAAATATCGCCAGTTTCAATAGAATGTTCAATTAAAATGTTTCCATTTTCATCAACAACACACACTTTTCCATCAGAAGCAATTTCAAATGTTTTATCATGAGATCCATATTCTTCTGCTTTTTGCGCCATCAAACCAACGTTGGGTACTGTTCCCATTGTTGTAGGATCAAAAGCACCGTGTTTTTTGCAAAAGTCAATAGTTGCCGTATAAATTCCTGCATAAGAACTATCAGGAATTACCGCTTTTGTATCTTGTTGTTTGCCTTCTTTGTTCCACATTTGCCCAGAAGTTCTAATCATAGCTGGCATAGAAGCGTCTATAATGACATCCGAAGGAACGTGTAAATTAGTAATTCCTTTATCAGAATTTACCATGGCTATATCAGGATTTTTTTCATAAATAGCATCAATATCTGCAAGAATTTCATTTCTTTTTTCTGCGGATACTTCATCAAGATTACTTAATAAATTTCCAAATCCGTTGTTTACATCCACTCCAATTTCTTCAAAAATTTCTCCGTGCTTTTCAAACAAATCTTTAAAATACGTTCTTACAACATGTCCAAAAATAATTGGGTCAGAAACTTTCATCATAGTTGCTTTTGTATGTAAAGAGAATAAAATATTTTTCTCTTTCGCATCTGCAATTTGTTCCTCTAAAAAAGAAAGCAATGCTTTTTTACTCATTACAGTAGCATCAATAATTTCACCTTTTAATAAAGAAACCGATTCTTTTAAAACCGTTTTTGTTCCGTTAGATGAAATATGCTGAATACTTATTGTGGTTGCTTCTGAAGTAGTGATAGATTTTTCATTATGTGCAAAATCACCTTCGCTCATTGTTGCCACATGCGTTTTAGAATTTTGACTCCAAGCACCCATTGCATGTGGGTTTTTACGAGCATAATTCTTAACGGCTTTTGGAGCTCTTCTGTCTGAATTTCCTTCACGTAAAAC
>JBMYWO010000181.1:0-3446 GCA_049607505.1 Polaribacter sp. | reverse complement strand
GGAAGTATGTAATTTAGTGCTTAGTGTTAGGTTTTTAGAAAATTGTCCCCTTGAGGGGACAATAGGGGTGTTTTTCTTATGTACTTTAATAAATAGTAGTGTTGAATAATAAACTTATCTAAAAACTAAATAATCGGATCCACTTGGATTAACACATAAAAAAAGGCTAATCAAATTTTAATTTGATTAGCCTTTTTCGCACATAATTAATTGTTCCAAATGTCATTTATTTCAGGATCTTTCTCCCATATATTTTCTTCTCGATTTTTGTCCTCAACTTCAATGTTTACTTTTTTATCGAGTTGCCAAGTTGTAAGAAATCCAAGAGGACCTAGGAAATACGTTAGTACGCCAGTGGTAACAGTAAATCGACGCTTTATTGTTTTTTCTTCAACAATTTCTCCATTTTTTTCAATTTGAATATTAAACTTTTTAGGAAAACCACTTCTTGATAATTCGGCCTCACCATCTCCTTTGTATTTGTTGTTTACAAAAATGGAATGATCAGCATTTGTAACAATTTGTGTTGTTCCACAACTCATCACCAACATAGAAAATAGTAATATGAAAATTGAATTTTTCATGATTAAAAAGTTGCCATTAATCCAAAGCGAATTCCACTTACAGAAGTACCATTTACTTTATAAAAATTGAAAAAAGGAGAGGCCATTAAACGAATTTGAACAGAAGAAGTTCTGTTTAGAATATACCCAATATTACCTTCCAATTCTAGTCCAGAATTGCTGTTAGAATAACTTCCTTGGGTATTATCTAGGGAAAATTCTGTGCCTCCATAGTAGAATCCTCCACCGTAAACCAGAGTTTGGTCTTTTTCTGAATGAGGAATCAAAACGTTCATTCCAATTCTAGACGATCGGTTATTTTGATCTCCGAAATATAGTTCAGCTTTTAAATCTAGTATTAGATCTCTCATGTCATAACTTTTTACAACTCCAAATCCAGATTGTCCAGCGCTTTTTATGTCTTTAGCAAACAATGTTCCTCCACCAAGTATAATACCCCAGCTGTCATTGGCTAACTTTCTATTTAAATTTTTAGATTTATAATTAGTTACATTGTAAATATTATCCGTTTTTTGGTTAGGTTCAGAAATACCTAAATTTTTTGCTAAAGTGTTTAATACAGGGTCTAAATCTTCAATTTTGTCTGCTTTAACAACATCTGTCCAAAACAATTCGTTGGTAGAAGTGTTGTACATTTTCATTTGAACGATAAGTAAATTACCCATCGCACTCATGTCTGCCAGAATATAGTATGTTGTTTTTAACGCCTTTGCTTGTTGTTGTGTTTCATTTTTAGATTCAATATATTCTTCACCTTTTTTTAAGTTGTCGGGCAATACAATACTGTATTTGTTTTGCTCAGCAACATAGTTATGGAATAGTTTTGAACTTATATATTGATATTTTGTATGAACGTTTATGGTTTCAAACCCTGGGAAGTATACTTTTTCTTGTCCCAAAGAAATTTGACTTAAAAATATGATAACGAGTAATGTAAATATTTTTTTCATGATAATACTTGTATGTTTTTACCAAATATAGAGTACATTCAAGTCGAAATAATAATTTTTCATTCATTATTGTTATGCTATGCATAATATATTAATATGATGAGGAAGAAGTATTTACTTTGAGATAATATTGATGACCGAATAATTTAAAAAAGGTAATGAAAGAACAAATAATGTGGATTTGTTGGATATGTTATGTATGAGTGAATGATTTTTTTAAATTTGACCATTATTAGTTAATTTTTATATTGAATAATGAAAAATTTAATAACAAGTATCTTTTTACTGTTTAGTATCTCTGTATTCGCTCAACTTCCAACTTCCAAAATAAAAAAGTCAAAGGTTGTATTAAAGGCAAATATTGGTGCAATGAATGTTAATGAATTTGCTGATGGTGTTACGTTAGGTGTAGAAGTTGGATATAAATTTAGCAAGACCTATGAACTTTCTGCGAACATGCAGATTTCTACCAATTATGAAAGGCATATAAAAACGGCATCATCAAGTGTAGATCCAAAAACGATAACTTTGAATAAGACTTATGTTTATTCGGATTTACAGTTTATTTCAAACTTTAATTTGTCGTATTTGTTTTCGGAAAAAACACATAGATATGATGAAAAAAGAAAAAATGATTTTGTTCTGGGAATCGGTCTTGGTGCTTTTTTAGCCTCTCGATTAAGTGTTGGTAAGGAAGATACGACAATAAGTTCTGGCTCTACTTACAACACAGGACAAATTTATCTTTTTCCTTCTATTGCTTACAGGTTTTCATACATCTATAATTTTGAAAATGATTACTTCCTTGGTGGAATGTTAGGTCAAAACATTCTGTATGAAGGTGGTGCTTTTTATTGCGGATTTCAGATAGGTAAAGTTTTATAGTTTCTTAATTTCATCTAGAACTTTAAACTTAGCAAGAAAATCATAGGGGCTGATCAAAACATTTTGATCAGCTTTTTTTGTATTGAATAAGGTATTTAGGGAAATGAAAAACCTCATAAAATAAAAAAGACTACCTTTTTTCAAGATAGTCTTTTGCTAGTTGCGGAAGCAGGACTCGAACCTACCGTCCGCCACGGCGGATATGCCCCCTTTCGTTTAATAAATTGCATAAAAAAAGACCACCTTTTTGAAGATAGTCTTTTGTAGTTGCGGAAGCAGGATTCGAACCTCCGTCCGCCTTGGCGGATAAGAGCCCTTTCGTTTTTGAACAAAAAAAGACCACCTTTTTCAAGATAGTCTTAATAGTTGCGGAAGCAGGACTCGAACCTCCGTCCGCCTTGGCGGATATGATCCCTTTCGTTTTATACATTGCATAAAAAAAAGACCATCTTTTTCAAGATAGTCTTAGTAGTTGCGGAAGCAGGACTCGAACCTAACGTCCGCCTTGGCGGATATGGTCCTTTCGTTTTATACATTGCATAAAAAAAAAGACCATCTTTTTCAAGATAGTCTTAGTAGTTGCGGAAGCAGGACTCGAACCTCCGTCCGCCTTGGCGGATAAGAGCCCTTTCGTTTCAGGAAAAATAATTTGTGACGTCCTAAAATAGCGTTACGAATTAATAGTACAAAGGTAGTGATTTTATATTGCTACCTTTTTTTTGTACCTGCGTGGTTTAATTTTGTTCTGTTTATGCATTTTTACTGGTGTTAGCATCCTATTTGACCAATGTGGTCTATAGTTATTGTATAAATTAATCGCGTCTTTTACCAGATTTACTTTGACTTTAAACCTCCCATGATATTTATCAATATCAAATTCCTGTTTCAAAACTCCATTAATTCTTTCAGCAATGGCATTTTCGTATGGGTCATATTTTTCAGTCATACTTGGTTTAATGCCATTTTTCCCTAATATTGTTTGATATTCATTAGAACAATATTGCAACCCTCTATCCGAATGATGAAT
>JBMYWO010000180.1:0-3480 GCA_049607505.1 Polaribacter sp. | reverse complement strand
ATTTCGAGTTACGGATAAAATTTCTGCAACAATAGAAATGGCAATTTCTTCGGGTGTTTCTGCACCAATATGCAATCCTGCAGGCGTATAAATACACTCTAAAAAATCTTCATGAGCATCTGGCGCAAACTCAAAAAGTTCATTAAACAAACGTTCTCTTCTTTTGGGTGCGCCCAAAACACCAATGTATTTTGGTTGATATTCAGAAAGTTTTACAAGATATTTTAAATCTTGTACATAACTATGATTCATAATTACAATAGCACAATTTTTATGGATGTCTTTAAATTGGATGGTTTCTGGGTTTTTGCCAATAACAGTGTTTGCTCCAGGAAAATCGTTTAATTTTTTAGGGTCTTTTATTGACGTAATGATATGTACTTCCCAACCTAATTGTGAAGCCGTTTTGCACAATTTTACAGCATCATGTTCTGCTCCGATAATTATTAATTTAAAAGCGGGATTTAATTCTTGCGTAAATTTAGAAAATCCAGTTGTTGATGCGTAATCAAAGTTCTTTGAAAAGGAAAATTTTTCATCATTTTTAAATTGAAAAACAGAACCAAAGTTTCCAAAAGCTTCATCTTCTTTGGTAAAATAAGAATCAATTTTTAAGATTTCCCTGCTTAAAATTGCTCTAGAGAAAGCGTTCAGAAATTCATCAGAAATAAAAAAAGGTTCTATTAAAATATACAGAACTCCTTCGCAACCCAATCTGTATCTGCCATCATACGTCATCACTTTGGGTTTGCTATCGGAAAAAACACTTTTTGTTCGGTGTATTATTTCCTTTTCCACACAACCGCCACTAACTGCGCCAGTAGAATTTCCGTCATCAGAAATTAGCATTCTCACACCTGGTTTTCTATAAGAAGAACCCTCTAAATGAACAACAGTTGCCAACACATTTTTCAATCCTTTTTTTTGATTAATGATAGCTTGTTGTATAATTTCTTTGAGTTCGTGAATCATTATAACATTTTATAAAAACAAATCTTCTATTAAGAGACTAAAAGCTATTTGTTTTGGATATATGAAGATTTAGTGTATGACAATAAATACACATTTCTCGTTTAAAAAATCACTAGAATAGCAATATAGAAAACTTATACTATGTGAACAATATTCTTATTCCGTTTCATTAATTTTATTAGGGTCTTGTCGTGTATCGAAAACATTTGCAATTTCAATTCTATTTGAGAGCTTGTTTATCCAGTAAACAATCTTGTAATTTTTGTAAACTAAATACCGATATTCTATTTTTCTGTGCGACAAGCTAATTTCAATTTGTCCAATTTCAGGTTGTTTCCCTAAATCAACGGTTGTTTTAACGATACCATTAATTAACTTTTTTGCTATCTGCTTTCCTGTTTTAATTTGGTAGTATCTGTAAATATCGTCAAGTTTATCTTCTGCAAATTGTAGCCAAAAGATTTTTAATTCCATTTTTCGATTTTGGCTTTCAAATCATTAACTTCAGTCATTCGCCCATTTTTTGAATCATCCATTGCTTGATCAATTTCAGCATTATACTGCTTCATAGTCATTGGCCTCAGATTTTTCTCAATAAGTTGAACTTTTCTTTTACGCAAAAGTTTTTCAAGTCCGCTAACAATTTCTTCGTTTTGCAATCTCAAAAATTCTTGAACAAACTCTATTTTTCTAGCTTCTAATTCCATTTTGTTTAGCTTTTTATCAAAGGTACAAAATTATAAAATTCGGTAATATCTTTTAATTACTCATTTACGCCAACCTCTTTTAGGTTTTTTATCTACTTTATTTTTCAATACATCATCTATGGATGAGAAATTATCTTCCAAAGGTTGGGTTGCTTTCATCAGTTCTTCTACACATCCCAGTGCCATTGCTAACTTAAAAAAAGATTCAAGAGAAAGCACTCCTTTTTGTTCAAACTTGCGCAAAGAAGATAGGCTTACACCTGAACGTTCAGATAGACCTTTTTGGGTAAGTCCTTTTTTAAGACGTAATTCTCTCATATTTTGAGCTGTCTTCTTTTGAGCCTTCGATGATGTAAGTAATATCATAATGATAATTAAGTGTAAATATACTAAATAATTACCATTATAGTAATACTTATAAAACTTTAAATTAATTCTGTGTCTATAAGAACTTCGCTTTGTAGTGTTTTATGTACAGGGCATTTAGAGGCAATTTCTTTGAGTCGCTGTATTTGTTTTTCATCTAAATTTCCAACAAATTTTAGTTTTTTCTGCAAATGGTCAAAACGAGTTGGTTTGTCCACTTCAATTTCTAAATCATCACTATGTTTTTTAGAATAGGTAATATACACAAAAACTTCCTGCAAATCCCACTTTTTGCGTTCAGCATACAATTTTAAAGTCATTACAGTACAAGCTGCCAAACCCGCACTTAAATAATCATAAGGCGAAGGACCAAAATCATTGCCCCCAAAACTTTCTGGTTCGTCAGCAATCAAAGAATGTTTTTTGGTTTGAATGGATGTGGTAAAATGATCTTCAATAACATTCAAATGAGCCACTAATTGTTCGCCTTTTGAAGAGATCATTGTGTTTTCTGTGGATTCAAAATAACGTTGAACCCAAGCTCCAATTACATTGCCAACATAGCGACTGTCTTTTGATTTTGATAAAAGATGATCTGCATCATCTAAACTCACAAAACTTTTTGGGTGATGTGCATTATGATAAATTTGTTGTGCATTGTCTATGCCTACAATCTCATCAAAAGGAGCGTGCATCACCAAAATAGTTTTCGTAAATTTTTAGTGATTTTTGGTAAATCTGTTTTGCCAAAATCGGCTACAAACTCTTGATTAATTTTAAAAGGTCTTCCGCCAATATTTACTTCAACTTCGCCTTTTTCTGCAACCTCGTCAATAGCATGCGAAAACAAATGCGTAACATGATTTACGGTTGCTGGTGCGCCAATAGTGGCTACTGCTTTTATGTTGTTTAGTTTAGATGCAGCAACAATAACCGCTGCGCCACCCAAAGAATGACCAATCAACAAAGAAGGTGCTTTAAAATTGTTTTCTAAATACTTATTGACATCTAACAAATCTTCCACATTGGCAGAAAAATGACTTTCTGCAAAATCTCCTTCACTTCTTCCTAAACCTGTAAAATCAAAACGAAGAACTCCAAAACCATGATGGGTTAAGGCACGACTTATGTTTTTTACAGCAGTTAGGGTGCTATTACAAGAAAAACAATGGGCAAAAATTGCATAAAAATTCGGTTTTTGATTTGCTGGTAATTCTAAATATCCTTGAAGCGCTAGGTTTTTTCTGTTTTGTATTTCTAATTTGGTTGTTTTCATTTTTTCTGTTTATGGGTACAATGGAGTTCTTACTATATGACAAATTTCATTTTTAAATAAAATAATGAATCAAAATAAAAATGTATCTACAAAATGGTTTTGAAACAGGGCAAACGGGTTTAAAAATGCATCAATTTTTCTCTGTAATTGTTGTCTAGT
>JBMYWO010000179.1:0-3499 GCA_049607505.1 Polaribacter sp. | reverse complement strand
ATTGTAGATAGTGCACCAGCACCAATTAAAGAAGGCGTATCTAAAGATGAGGCAGAAGGTCTTAAAAAATCTTTAGAAGAAGCTGGAGCAGAAGTAGAGCTTAAATAAGCTTTTAACCCCGATTTCGTATTTTTCGGAACGGGCAACAAATTTAGGTTTAGGTACTGAAACACACGTTTTAGTCCTAAACCATTTTGTGTATATATTCGTTCTTTATTTTAATTTAGATTTTAATCAAAAAAATACTCTCTTTTGGCAACGAAAAACACTACTGAAAGAATCAACTTCGCCACTTCTCAATTGATAAAAGAATACCCAGATTTTTTGGATATTCAGGTAAAATCTTTTCAAGATTTTTTCCAATTACAAACCAAAGCAGAAGAAAGAAGTGAAGAAGGTTTATACAAAACCTTCATGGATAATTTCCCAATTACAGACACAAGAAATCAATTTGTATTAGAATTTTTAGACTACTTTGTAGATCCTCCAAGATATTCCATTCAAGAATGTATTGAGAGAGGTCTTACCTACAGTGTGCCTTTAAAAGCACGTCTAAAACTATACTGTACAGACCCAGAACACGAAGATTTCGAGACCATTGTACAAGACGTATATTTGGGTGCAATTCCCTATATGACAAACTCTGGAACCTTTATAATTAATGGTGCAGAACGAGTTGTAGTATCTCAATTACACCGTTCACCAGGGGTGTTTTTTGGGCAATCTTTTCATGCAAACGGTACAAAATTATACTCCGCAAGAGTCATTCCTTTTAAAGGTTCTTGGATAGAGTTTGCTACCGATATCAATCAAGTCATGTATGCTTATATTGATAGAAAGAAAAAATTACCAGTAACCACATTATTCAGAGCCATCGGTTTTGAAAGAGATAAAGATATTTTAGAAATCTTTGACCTTGCAGAAGAGATAAAAGTTTCTAAAGCAGGATTAAAAAAAGTATTAGGACGAAAATTAGCTGCAAGAGTTTTAAAAACGTGGCATGAAGATTTTGTGGATGAAGATACGGGAGAAGTGGTATCCATAGAAAGAAATGAAATTATTTTTGACCGTGATACCATTATTGAAAAAGAACATATAGAGCAAATCATTGAAGCAGGAGCCAAGACTGTTTTATTGCATAAAGAAGATAATCAACTTGGAGATTATGCAATTATTCATAACACCTTACAAAAAGACCCTACAAATTCAGAAAAAGAAGCTGTAGAACACATTTATAGACAATTACGTAACGCAGAACCGCCAGATGAAGAAACTGCTAGAGGGATTATTGACAAATTGTTTTTTTCTGAACAACGCTATAATTTAGGCGAAGTAGGACGTTTTAGAATGAATACAAAACTTGGTTTGGATGAACCCATTGACCAAAAAGTATTAACAAAATTAGATATTATTACCATCATAAAATATCTAATCGAATTAATCAATTCTAAAGCAGAAGTAGATGATATTGATCACTTATCCAACCGTCGTGTAAAAACAGTGGGTGAGCAGTTGGCACAACAATTTGGTGTAGGTTTAGCACGTATGGCAAGAACCATTCGTGAACGTATGAACGTACGTGACAATGAGGTGTTTACACCAATAGATTTGATTAATGCCAAAACATTATCATCAGTCATTAACTCATTTTTTGGAACGAATCAGTTGTCTCAATTTATGGATCAAACCAATCCATTAGCAGAGATTACACATAAGCGTCGTTTATCAGCCTTAGGCCCTGGAGGTTTATCAAGAGAAAGAGCAGGATTTGAGGTGCGTGATGTACACTATACACATTACGGTCGTTTATGTCCAATTGAAACTCCTGAGGGACCCAATATTGGTTTGATTTCTTCACTTTCTGTATTTGCAAAAGTGAATAATTTAGGGTTTATTGAAACACCTTATCGAAAAGTTGAAAATGGAATTGTTGACAATAATGAACCTATTTATTTAAGTGCAGAAGAAGAAGAAGGCAAGAAAATAGCCCAATCTAATTTAGAGTTAAATGAAGATAAAAGTATTGTATTAGATAGAGTTATTGCTCGTGAAGAAGGTGATTTCCCTGTGGTAACTCCAGATGTAATTGATTATATGGATGTTGCTCCAAATCAGATTGCCTCAATATCAGCATCTTTAATTCCATTTTTAGAACACGATGATGCCAATCGTGCTTTGATGGGTTCAAATATGATGCGTCAGGCAGTTCCACTATTACGTCCAGAATCTCCAATTGTAGGAACAGGTTTGGAACGTAGAGTTGCAGAAGATTCTAGAATTTTAATCAATGCAGAAGGAGACGGAGTTGTAGAATATGTAGATTCAAATAAAATTACCATTAAGTATGATCGATCTAAAGAAGCAAGACAAGTAAGTTTTGAGCCTGACGAAAAATCGTATGACTTAATTAAATTTAGAAAAACCAATCAAGGAACCAATATCAATCTAAAACCTATTGTACAAAAAGGTGATAGAGTACAAAAAGGACAAGTTCTTTGTGAAGGATATGCAACCCAAAAAGGAGAATTGGCTTTAGGTAGAAATATGAAAGTAGCCTTTATGCCTTGGAAAGGGTATAACTTTGAGGATGCTATTGTGATTTCTGAAAAAGTGGTTCGCGAAGATATATTTACATCTATTCATATTGATGAATATTCTTTAGACGTTAGAGATACAAAATTAGGAACAGAAGAATTGACGAATGATATTCCGAACGTATCTGAAGAAGCGACCAAAGATTTAGATGAAAATGGAATGATTAGAATTGGTGCAGAAGTAAATCCTGGTGATATTTTAATTGGGAAAATTACACCCAAAGGAGAATCAGATCCAACACCAGAAGAAAAATTATTGCGTGCTATTTTTGGTGATAAAGCAGGTGATGTAAAAGATGCCTCTTTAAAAGCCTCACCCTCATTAAGAGGCGTGGTTATTGATAAAAAATTATTCAAAAGAGCCGTAAAAGATAAGACCAAGAGAATTAGAGACAAAGAAGATGTAGCTACGTTAGAAGCCTCTTTTGTATCTAAATTTGAAGATTTAAAAGATAGATTAATTGAGAAGTTGTTTGCTTTAATTAGCGGAAAAACATCACAAGGAGTTTTTAATGATTTAGGCGAAGAAGTGTTACCAAAAGGTAAAAAATACACACTAAAAATGTTAAATTCTGTTGATGATTATACGCACTTAACAGGTTCTTGGACTACTGACAAAAAGTTAAATAAATTAGTTGTAGAGTTAGTACACAACTATAAAATTAAAGTCAACGATTTACAAGGTAGTTTACGCCGTCAGAAATTTACGATTTCTGTAGGAGATGAATTACCCGCAGGAATTCTAAAACTAGCTAAAGTTTATATTGCTAAAAAGCGTAAGCTAAAAGTAGGCGATAAAATGGCAGGACGTCATGGAAATAAAGGAATTGTAGCTCGAATTGTAAGAGCCGAAGATATGCCTTTCTTGGAAGACGGAACTCCTGTTGACATTGTTTTAAATCCAT
>JBMYWO010000178.1:0-3533 GCA_049607505.1 Polaribacter sp. | reverse complement strand
TCATCTGTTAGATTTATTTTGATTGAAAATTACAAAATTTGACCCAATCCAAAAAGAATTGCGAATAAAAATGTACTTAAAGCTACTTTTTTTAATTCGCCATCTAATTCTGAAAAAATGATGTTTTTTGTAACTACCATACTATTTACTATTAATGGAATAAAGGCTATTAAAAATATGTATTGGATTGGCGACCGATAGTTTAATTGCAAATAGATAATGGCAGATAGTAAGGCCCCAAGAATTAAAAAATAGTGATATATTTTTGCATTCTGACTTCCTATTTTTACGACCAAGGTATTTTTATTTGCTTTTTTATCTTCTATTTGATCCCTCATATTATTAAGATTTAGTACAGATGCACTTAACAAACCAATAGAAATTGCGGGCAAAAAGATATGAAAGTTGAGTTGTTTTGTGTATAAAAAATAGCTACCTAATACGCTTAATAAACCAAAAAACAGAAATACAAAAATATCGCCTAAACCACTATATCCATAAGCAGATTTGCCAACGGTATATTTTATAGCTGCTGTAATGGAAGCTATTCCTAATAAGAAAAACAGGACTGAATATCCGAAATTTTCTTTACCAAAAGCAACATAGATTAATAAGATAGCAACCATTAAAGTAATGATAGCAGTTACAATCATTGCCGTTTTCATTTGTTTTGGACTGATGATTCCCGAAGACACCATTCTTTGTTCTCCTTTTCTATGATCGTCAGTTCCTTTGATGCCATCACCATAATCATTGGCAAAATTGGAAAGTACTTGAAAACCAATTGTAGTGAGAATTGCTAAAATAAAAATCCAGTAATTGTTTTCTTGGTAAATAGAAAAAGTTTCTAGTAAATGATCATTAGCAGAATAGGTGTTGTTAAGAAAATTAGCCAAAAAACTACCTACAATAATTCCAGAAACAGATAGTGGCAACGTTCTTAAACGTGCTGCTTTAATGAAGTTTTTTAGCATTAAGTTTAGTCTTGCAAGTACTTCTTTAGGCTTTAAAATTTTTATATTTAATCCTTTCTAAATGCCTAACTGTTGTAACTTATATACAAATATGCAATTGAAACAATAAGAATAATAAACAAGAAAAGAACAATCCATTTGCTCTTTTTACGTTGTTTGGTTATATTATTTAATTCTAGTTTTAAATCTACATATCCTTTTTGAAGTGCTGTTTTTTCCTCTTCTAACTTCTCTATATCTGAATATAGTTTTATTAACTCTTCCTCTTTAATCTGTGGCATTTTATATCACTATAAATTGTTGGCTTCCATAATTAATTCTGCAACATCTTTTACATACACTTGATTTTCTTTTTCTTTAAATTTAATTCCGTCTGTCATCATCGTATTACAATATGGGCAACCTGTTGCAATAATTTGTGGTTTTGTGGCTAACGCATCTTCCGTTCTTAATATATTAATGTCTTTGTCTCCTTTTTCGGGTTCTTTAAACATTTGCGCTCCGCCTGCTCCACAGCATAAGGCCGTAGATTTATGACGTTTCATTTCGGTTAAATTAACGCCCAATCTTTTTATTAATTCCCGAGGTGATTCATAGACCTCATTAGCACGACCTAAATAACAGGGGTCATGAAAAGTAACTCTTTTTCCTTTTAATCTTGTATTGTCTAAAGACAATCTTTCTTCGTCAATTAATTTTTTAATAAATTGTGTATGATGATATACTTCGTAGTTTCCTCCTAAACTTGGGTATTCATTTTTTAAGGTATTGAAAGAATGCGGATCGCAAGTTACAATGGTTTTTACCTCATACGCATTTAATATTTCAATGTTTGTCATTGCTTGCATTTGAAACAAAAATTCGTTTCCTGCTCTTTTTGCGGCATCACCAGTAGAACTTTCTTCTGTTCCTAATACTGCAAAATTTACATTGGCTTGGTATAAAATTTTTACAAAAGCCCTTGTTATCTTTTTTGCTCTATCGTCATAACTTCCAGCAGATCCAACCCAAAATAAAACCTCTGGTTGTTTGCCTTCTGCCATCATTTCTGCCATTGTTTTTACTTCCATAGTTAAAGTCCTTTCCCCTGTTTCCCAAAAGGGGAACAAAACGTAAGGGTTACGTTTATTTGGTTATTAATACGTTTTTAGTTTTCTTGCTGAATCTGGACTACTTTTAGAGATATATTCTAACTGCTTTTGTAATCTATTCGCAAAAGTATCTTTGTAAATAATTTTCATAAAATAAATTAAGCTATTTCATTTAATCTATTTTCAAATTCTTGTTGAGACATAAAACTAGCTTTTCCGTTTTCAATTTCATTCAACTCTTTTTGTAAATAATTTTTGGTTGCCCTAAAATCAGAACTTTCATTTACAATTTCAACCTCTTCTTTATTGAATTTACTCAACAACCAAATAAATTTGTCATAAACTTTCTCGCTGATTTTTAATTGTATAATGTACATAAATATTCGATTTTAAAAAGTACGAAAATAGATAAAACCTCCTATGTGTTCCCCTTTGGGGAAACAGGGCTTCTATTAGATTTTTATTGACAATTCTAAATGTCCGCCAAAACCAAGTTCTACAATTTTTTGAAGTGTCGAAATACGAGCTTCTTTAATGTTGTTTTCTATTTTAGAAATATACGATTTTGTCGTACCCACTTTTTTTGCAAGTTGTTCTTGTGTCATTCCCATTTCTAAACGAGTATTGTGAATTAACACACCCATTTTAAAATTCTCATAACTAGTTTCAAGCTCCTCACGCTCTTTTGTACCACGTTTTCCGTAGTTTATTTCTTTAAACTCTTCAAGAGTTGTTAATTTATTATTTTTCACTTTCATACTCTATTTTTATTTTTAGTGCTAATTCGATTTCTTTCTTCGGAGTCTTTTGAGTTTTCTTTTGAAAACCATTTGCTAAAACGATTAATTTTCCTTGGTCAAAAAAACAGAAAATACGAAAAATATCACTTCCCTGTCGAACTCTAATTTCATAAAGTCCATCGGTATCTTCAATATGTTTCAGATAAATTTTTGGAACTCTCGGTAGCTCTTCAATTAGGTCAAATGTCCAAACAATTTTGGCTTTTACTTTCTTTGATTGCTTGTTGAAGAAAATTTGAAAATAATTTTTGAAGAATGTAATATTTCTATACTTCTGATTTTTCCTCACAATACAAATATAAATAAAGTTTCCCTAAAGTGAAACATAGGTTTCTAAATTGTTTTTTTACAAAACTTCCTCCGTGTTCCCCTTTTGGGAAACAGGGGCTTCAGGGGCTTCCACCCAATTGAGTCTATCCTGTTGGCTATATTGCCAAGGCGCACCATTATTCTCAATGTTGGTCATCATCATATTCAATTCTTGAGGTGCAGCACTTTGTTCCATCACTAAATATCGTCTCATATCCATAATAATGGATAATGGGTCTATATTTACAGGGCATTCTTCTACACAGGCATTGCAACTTGTACACGCCCATAATTCTTCAGGGGTTATATAATCGTTTAATAATTGCTTTCCATCATCTTTAAAAGTGCCGCCGTTTGCA
>JBMYWO010000177.1:0-3558 GCA_049607505.1 Polaribacter sp. | reverse complement strand
AACTGAAAAAATTAGTAAAACAGATTCTGATATTGAAAGAAATAGTGGTAAAGATGATGAAAGTGTGTTAGCTACACCTTCATTTGAAATGCCAAATCTTTTGGATTATTTCAGAAATATAATTTAGTTCATATTTCTACTGGAGATGTGTTTAGATTTAATATTAAAAACAAAACCGAATTAGGATTGTTAGCTAAAAAATATATGGACGAAGGTGATTTAGTGCCTGATGAAGTAACCATAAATATGCTAAAAGCTGAGGTAGAAAAAAATAGTGATGCGAATGGATTTATTTTTGACGGCTTTCCAAGAACAACCTCTCAAGCAAAATCTTTAGACGCTTTTTTAACTGAAAAAGGGCAGCAAATAAACGGAATGGTAGCTTTAGAAGTTCCTGAAAATTTATTGGTAAAACGCCTGCTAGAAAGAGGGAAAACTAGCGGAAGAACCGATGATATGGATGAAGATAAAATTAGAAATCGTTTTAACGAATACAACACCAAAACAGCTATTCTAAAAGAATATTACCAAGATCAAGGTAACTATTATGGTATCAATGGTGTGGGTTCTATTGATGATATTACAAAACGTTTGTGTGAAGTATTTGATAAATTATAGTGTTTGTCATTCCTGCTTTCGCAGGAATCTTACTAATGATAACTCAATTTATAAAAATAAGATTCCTGCTTTCGCAGGAATGACAAAAAAAGATGACCGAAGGAAACTTTATTGACTATATAAAAATATATGCTTCTTCTGGAAAAGGCGGACAGGGTTCTACGCATTTGCATAGAGAAAAATACATTACCAAAGGCGGACCTGATGGCGGTGACGGTGGTCGTGGTGGACATATCATTGTTCGTGGCGATAAAAATATATGGACATTATTTCATCTAAAATTCAAAAAACATTTTAGGGCAGAAAGTGGTGGTGCAGGAAGTAAAAGCAGAAGTACAGGACATGATGCAGACGATGTTATCATTCCTGTTCCGTTAGGTACTATTATTCGTGATGCAGATACAGACCAAATTTTGTTTGAAATAACAGAAAATCAACAAGAAATTATTTTATTAGAAGGCGGAAAAGGCGGTTTAGGAAATTGGCATTTCAAATCTTCTACCAATCAAACGCCACGTTATGCACAACCTGGTATAGCTGGAAAAGAAGGTTGGTTTCGTTTAGAGTTAAAATTACTGGCAGATGTAGGTTTAGTAGGATTCCCAAATGCTGGAAAATCAACTTTATTGTCTGTTATTACTGCTGCAAAACCCAAAATTGCTGATTATGCTTTTACCACCTTAAAACCTAATTTAGGAATTGTAGAATACAGAAATTACCAAAGTTTTGTAGTTGCAGATATTCCTGGAATTATAGAAGGAGCTTCTGAAGGGAAAGGTTTAGGACATAGATTTCTACGTCATATAGAACGCAATTCTACTTTACTTTTTTTAATCCCTGCGGATAGCAATGACATCAATAAGGAATATAAAATTCTATTGAATGAATTGAAAAAACACAATCCTGAATTGTTAGATAAAGATAGATTGCTAGCCATATCAAAATCTGATATGTTAGATGATGAATTACAAGCAGAAATAAAAACAGATTTGCCAAAAGATATTGAAGCTATTTTTATTTCGTCTGTTGCTCAAATTGGTTTGCAAGAATTAAAAGACAAACTCTGGAAGATGCTAAATTAGTGTGATTTATTTCAGATAGTTGTATTGCTTAAACTACACATTTTATTGGATACTGTCTTAAAAAACTTTCTTCTTTTTTAATTCAAAATCTTTTCCAAGATATACTTTACGCACCATTTCATCTGCTGCCAATTCTTCGGGAGTTCCTTCTTTTAAGATGCTACCATTGTACATCAAATAAGTTCTATCTGTAATGGCTAAAGTAGCTTGTACATCATGGTCTGTAATTAGAATACCAATGTTTCTATCCTTTAAATGAGCCACGATACTTTGTATGTCTTCTACTGCAATAGGATCTACACCTGCAAAAGGTTCATCCAATAAAATAAAATTAGGGTCAGAAGCCAAACAACGTGCAATTTCTGTTCTTCTACGCTCTCCTCCAGATAATAAATCACCTCTATTTTTACGAACATGCCCTATATTAAATTCTTCAATTAAAGATTCTAATTTATGTTTTTGTTCTTTTTTTGATAAATCTGTGAATTGTAAAACCGACAAAATGTTGTCCTCTACAGACAGTTTTCTAAAAACGGAAGCTTCTTGTGCCAAATAACCAATTCCTTTTTGCGCTCTTTTGTACATCGCATCATCAGTAATTTCCTCATCATTTAAATAAATAGTACCTGCATTGGGTTTTATCATGCCCACAATCATATAAAAAGAAGTTGTTTTTCCTGCTCCATTTGGTCCTAAAAGTCCAATTATTTCGCCTTGCTGTACTTTTAAAGAAACGTCTTCTACAACTTTTCTTTTTCCATAAATCTTCTCAATATTATTGGCTTTTAAAATCATTATTTTATGTTGTAAAGTCAGAAAGTTTAAAAGTACTGAATTCTTATATTAAAACGTTGTTAAATTGTTTTGTTCTATAAATACACGGTTACTAGAAGCATCTTGTGTCTATGAATATATCCTAGAAAACTATTCTATCAAATCGTTTATTTCGTTAGGAATAAATCCTTGCAACATTAAAAAAACACCGCAAACAATTAAGATAATTCCCATAATTTTTTTAAATCGATAAATTACTTGAGGAGTCATTTTATTTTTAAGCTGTTTCGCTAAAAGTATTTTTCCTAAATCGGTGATAAAATAAGCAATCACAATAGTACCAAAATACCAAAAAATATACGTTTCATTCATCTTTAATGTAGGACCAATAACTAAAACTGTGCCTAACCAAAAGGCTAAAACTCCAATATTTATAAAATTTAAAAAAAAACCTTTTAATAAAAGTTTTAGATAATTGTTATTGACAGGAACATCAATATCAGAAAGTTCTTCTTTTTTACTGCCTTTATCTAAATAGGTTATAACTCCATAGACAATTAAAACCAACCCGCCAATAAAAAACAATCTTGGGTCATCTTTTATTTTTTCTAACAAGGATTTACTTCCGTAATAAGCAATTAGAATAAAGCTAACATCCCCAAGAATTACGCCAATATCAAAACTTATAGCAGCTCTAACACCTTTTAAAATACTGGTTTGTATTAGCATAAAAAATACAGGGCCAATCATAAAAGCCATGAAAAAACCAATTAGAAAAGCGTTTTTAAAATCGTAAAAATCCATTGGTTAAAAATAGGTATATTTTTTGATACAAGATTAAGGTTTGAAGATATCCAAAACTTGCTAATCTATTTTTATTGTTTACAACGGAGCATGATCCGTTGCATAAATATTCTATTTTTTTAAGAATTTGAATTACAAATTTATTTGTTCTTTTTCCGTTCTTTTTCTTGACAATCTACAACCGCTAATGCAGCCATATTGACCATTTCATCTACACTTGCTCCTAATTGTAAGACATGTACTGGTTTGCTAAGACCTAAAATAACGGGACCAATAGATG
>JBMYWO010000176.1:0-3565 GCA_049607505.1 Polaribacter sp. | reverse complement strand
GAGCCATTTTTTGTTTATACGCATAGATTTCTTCCTCTTCTGCAATGTCTTTATAGACTTTTTTATTAACTGTTATATCTGCCTGCAATAGCTCTTTTCTTTGATGAACTTGTTGAGAAACCCATGTTTTTATCGCAGTTTCATTATCTTCCAATTTAAAATCATATTCCCCTTTTGGTGCAATGAGTTTTGCAAAAATAGGTGAAGTCTCTATGGCTAAAAATAACAAGAATATAAAGAATGAAGGCAACCAAGGTAGCTTATTTAGTGCATTGATTCGTGCCATTAATCCATCAAAATTAGCAATGATGGGTTGCGTTTTTGTTTCTGATAATTTTTGATTTTTTTGCAAATCAGCAATGGCTAATTCTTTTGATTTTATCTTTTCTGAATTGTCTTTTTTTAACTGATTTAATGTAGCTAAACTAGCATCGTGCTTTTCTCTTTTTTCTTTATAAACAGGTCCTTTGCCTAAACGTTTTGTTCCTTTTCTGCCTTCCGCTTCCGCAATATAAGTTTCATATAACACGTTGGTTTCCGTTTCTTTTGTTGCAATTTCTTCTTTTAAAGCGGTTATTTCTGAACTTATTTTAGCAATTTCTGGTGTAAATTGTTGAGCAATTTGTGTCTTATTATCCAAGGTCATTTGATTTTTTTCGGTCAATAAAACTTGATTAATTTCTTTTTCAAAGAGTTTCATTTCTAAAGGTTTAGAGATAACAACGGCAATGATAATGGCTAATAAAATTCTTGGTGAGGCTTGCAAAAACTCTTTCTTTTTTGAATCTGATTTTTTAATAGTAGAAACGATAAACCTATCTAAATTAAAAATTAACAATCCCCAAATAATTCCAAAAAAAATGGCTGCAAATAAATTATCGAAAACAGTAAAAAGCGCATAACTTCCTGCAACGCTTGCCATAACTGCTGTAAAAAAAACAGTGGCACCAATACCAACATATTTATTTTGCTCCCCATTAGAACAGTTTTCTATTATGTTTTTATCAACGCCAGAACAGGTAAGAAAGAAATTTTTAAGCATAGTTTGATTTTGGTATGTCTATAACCAACGTTCAATTTTATAAAATGTTACAAAAAAAACCTAGCATGTATGCTTTTAACAAAAGTTTAAAAGAGTATCTTTTTTGGAATCTAATATTTAGTAAGAGTATTATACTCAAAAACAACTCTCTTTTCGGGTTTTTATACTTATTCTTTTTCCTTTCTCTGCGTTAAAATTTTAAACTGTAACTATAATTTCAACAAACGCTCAATACAAGTGCTATGCTTAAAAATTTTACTCCTGCATTTACTAGCAGGCTGATAAAGGAAAAGATAACTATCTAATGAATCAAGTTTAGCATATAGCTAAAATTCCGAAAACCTATCTGCTTTGAGTATATATAATGGAAATATTCTTACAATCTCTAAAAAAACTCCATTAATACATTATATTTGTTATTCATAAAGTACAGGCAATCAAATTAGTTGGCTATTAATAAAACCCTAAATTCTAAAATATGGCACTACAAACCACTACAGAAATATACGTATCAGGCACAGCTATTCATTCCTATGTAAGTTTAAAATTAGTACAAGAAATTGATGCACATCACGATTTAGAATTAATTTGCAGAACTGATGTAGTAGAAAAATTATCAGAAGAATTGATTGGAGATAGTAAAGACTATCTTGGTGGCATCATTACCATTCAGATTAGTGCTATTAAAGGTTTTGATGGTTATAAAGAATTGGAATTCAAAGGAGTGATTACCAAGGTAAAATCTACGAAAGGATATGATCTTTCTACGGGCGACTTGGTTACCCTATATGCGAAAAGTACTTCTATTTTAGCAGACGACGGTAGTCATTATGCTTCTTTTAATGATTTCAGTCTTGTGGATATTTTGAATAAAACATTTCAGGAATATGATAAAGGAAAGTTAGAAACCAAGTTTTCTCCTGTACATTCAGATAATATTCACTATTCTGTACAACATAATCAAAGTGCTTTTAGTTATGCCAGTAGATTGGCAGCATATCATAATGAGTGGTTCTATTATGATGGAAAAAAACTTGTTTTTGGAAGTCCTAGCACAGAAGAAACGGAACTTACTTATGGTGTAGATTTACGAGATTTCTCTTTAGAATTAAGTTCTGTTCCTAATTCTTTTGATTATTTTACAAATGATTATTTGACTGATGAAGTACATAAAAAAAGTAGTACAGAAGTTACTATTCCATCAGAAGGTTATCACGGTTTTGCAAATCAAAAATCAAAACAATTATTTAAAAAGCAAACACAAGTGTATCATAATCTATATAGTGATACCTCTTTAAAACAGCGACTAGATACTCAAATAGAACACTATACCAAAGCAGTTGCTATGCAACAGGTTATCGTAAAAGGCTCATCGGATAATCCTGGAGTAAATCTTGGCGAAATCATCAAAGTGAAAGGATATGGCAACTACAGAATCATAAAAGTAACGCATACCAATATAGAAGGTGGAGCGTATAAAAACAGTTTTGAGGCTGTAGATGCTAGTTTTACTGGGTATCCTAAAATGGACATTCATCTTTATCCAAAATGCGAAACGCAAATTGCAACGGTAATGGAAAATGTTGACCCTGATGGAATGAGTAGAATACGTGTACAGTTTCCGTGGCAAAAACCATATGGAGAACTAACCCCTTGGTTGCGAGTCGTATCACCACATGCTGGTGGTGAAAAAGGCTTTCATTTTATACCAGAAGAAGGTGAAGAAGTATTGGTAGGGTTTGAAGGAGGCAATGCAGAACGCCCTTATGTAATGGGTAGTCTATATACGGGTACAGCACAGCCAAAAGGTTTTCAAAGTGGTGCTAATGATATTAAGGCGATACAATCTCGTAGTGGTAACAAAATGGTACTTGATGATAATGCAGGAAGTATGTTCCTTACCGATAAAGGGACTGCTTCTATGATGATGGACGGAGGAGGAAACACCAATGTTTGTACGGATGCGAGTCATACAACAACTGTTGGTGAAAATTCTAGTGTATTGAAAATGGATGCTGATGGGAATATTGTAATAAAAGGAAATAAAAGTTTAATGATAGAGATAGGTAATAGTACTTTTGAAATGAAAGAAAACGGGCATATAAACTTAAATGGATGTATTATTAAGGTGGTAGGTTCCGACATTACAGAATTAGGAAAAGAAGAAGCGACTACAGGTGTAAAAATAGATAGCAATGTAACCATCAAAGGTGGAAAAGTAGATATTAACTAACCCTATTTATTTGATATGACAAAACCTAGAAAAAGAAGAAGTTTTTTATTGGATGAAAATGATACAAAACCCTCTCAAACACAATTGAAACTAAAAGTATCTTTAAAATCTATAACCTATAGAACGGAACAAATTAATTCTACCAAAATAGAAGATGAAATCAGAAGTCATTCTGAACTTAAAAAACAATATGAAATCAATTTAGATAGATCCGAAAATAAAGCTTCTGTTCTTCTTTCTGATTTATATTACGAGTTTAAGCCTCCTGTGATGGACAAAGTATATGAATT
>JBMYWO010000175.1:0-3572 GCA_049607505.1 Polaribacter sp. | reverse complement strand
CCATGGTAGGCAACACCGCATCGATTTGACGTTCTGATAAGATCTGTTTGATCGAATCCGTTGTAAGCGGTAACAGATACACGTTATCAGCAGTAACTGGGTCCGTCATAATAGTTGCCGGGTTGGAGTTGATAAGAGTAACTTCAATACCCTCCTCCTTTAAAGATCTTGCTGCTTGCGAACCCGAATAATCAAATTCACACGCTTGACCAATTACAATAGGTCCACTTCCAATAATTAATACTGATTTTATACTCTTATCTCTTGGCATAGCTCACGTATATTTTTGGAGTGCAAATTTACGTTATAGGGTCTGTCAAAACAACCACAACTTATGTTTTTATCTATACCATTATTTCATCTTTTTAACGTGATTTCAACAATTTCAATTTGGGCGTTTTAACGGGCTTTCCTCTAATAGTTTTCAAATACAAAAACACTCCATATTACTGGTTTTAATAGCTCCTGTTAGTTGCTTTAAAACCAGCAATTTCGTAGTCCTTGTATTTAAAAAGCTACCGTTTCTATCCCTAACGCATACCCCAAATACTATAAGATATTATTTTATTTAGGCTACTTTCGCTAATATGAGCAACAGCCATTACATTAAACACAACAATCTAGAACTAGAATATTATAAATATGGCTCAGGGTCTATACCTCTATTAGCTTTTCACGGTTTTGGCCGCCATGCTCAAGACTACCAAGTCTTTGAAGAATTATTTGGGAGTAAATACACCATTTACGCCTTTAATTTATTTCATCACGGCAAAAGCAAATACCCTTCAGAGAGAGTAGAATCCAACACCTTTACAAAAACAGAATTTACCAATTTATTCAAGGGGTTCTTTAGCCAATTTCCAAATGAAAAATTTGGAATTATGGGTTACAGTTTAGGAGGGAAAATTGCTTTGATGTTTACCGAAATTTTCCCTTCTCAAGTAGAATCCCTTTGGCTTTTTGCACCAGATGGCATAAAATTGAATTTCTGGTACATAGTAGCTAGCAAAACAGCAATGGGTAGAGGCGTTTACAAATACTTTTTAGAAAACCCAGGACTGTTCTTCTCCATGGTTAATGGATTACATAAAACCAAGTTAATTAACGACAAACTGAAAAAGTTTGCCATGAATAACATGGACGAAAAAGAGAAAAGAGAATTAGTTTATACTGTTTGGCTTACATTTAAAGACACCAACCCGAAAATGAACCAGGTTATTGCCAACATAAAAAAACATGAAATTCCGGTTTTTCAATTCTTCGGAAAAAACGATAAAGTCATCAAACCTAAATTGGGCTCATGGTTCAGCAACAAAATAAATCAGACAGAAAACTACCACGTATTGCAAGCTGGGCATAATCTCTTAACCCATAGAACTTGTAATTTTATTGAAGGGTTAAATATTTTGTAAGCCTTAAATTACTCAAACAAAAAAGAGCGAACTCATAAGAGAACGGTCTTTAATAATTAACTCTTGTGTCTTTCCTTATTAATAAAAAGCTCGTACAGCAAAGCCAATAATGTAAAAATAGGAGCCGTGACTTTAGCGTAGTCACCAATCATCAACGTTTCGGAAGAAACAATTTTAACCAAAACAGACTCCAACATAAATCCTAGAATAGTCGCATTAATTGCGATAACCGATAAAATTACTTCCTTTTTATAAAATATCATTTCTATAATTTTATTAAGCTTACTCTTAGGTTTTTCAGCATATCACCAAACTAAAGGTTAATCTTGGCCAAGAAGTTAGTTCGTCACAAACAAACAAACAAACAAACAAACAAACAAACAAACAAACAAACTCATCCGGGTCATTTCATTAAATTATTTGGTCATTATTGATTAAGAAATTAAGGAAAACAAAAAAAGACCGAACTCCTAAGAGAACAGTCTTTAATAATTTTGAAAAGACTAACAGCCATTATCATCGGCTGTATATCCTCCACTACCGTCACTGCAAATTGTCAAACAACCATCAGGATTAGCTTCTAACCAATCCCCACAACATCTAGCAAATGAAACTCCAGAACCCGCACATACAATGGCTCCCGGCATTGGCATAGGAACCGGTACCTCATGTAGGGTTTGGGTAAACAGGTATATTCCATTTTCCAAGACTCTGATGTTTATCTCCATTCTTTTCAGCTCATAAGAAGATAGGTGCTCTGCACTTTGCATAATTGCTAATAATTCTTCTTCAAAGCTTTCTGGAGTCTCCTCCCAAGAATAGGATCCAGTACTAGCTGTTTCATTCAAACCTTTGCTAGTTTCAACAACTATATTAGAACTTGATTCCGTTTTATTACTTGTACTTGTTGCAGCAGGCTCTATCGCTGATTCCTTCGTACATGAAATTGTTGCTAGTAAAAAAGTAAAAACGATTAATAATTTAAGGTTTTTAATAGTCATATTATTAAGTATTATATATTTAATGCTTACTCTTAGGTTTTTCAGCATATCACCAAACTTTTGATTACTCTTGGCCAAGATACAAATTCACAACAAACAAACAAACAAACAAACAAACAAACAAATCCCCGCAAGTCAATATATATCACTATTTGGTCAATGTGAAATTTATAAAAAAATAAAACCAACAAAAAAAGACCGAACTCAAATGAGAACGGTCTTTAATAATTTTGAAAAGACTAACTACCTAGCGTTTGTGTCTTGGCTCGTCAGATACAGAAATTCTCTTTCTTCCTTTAGCTCTTCTACGTGCTAAAACTCTACGACCATCTTTTGATGACATACGCTCGCGAAATCCGTGTTTGTTCTTACGTTTTCTTTGTGACGGTTGAAATGTTCTTTTTGGCATAACTTATATTTTTCATTTGTCTTACCTCTCAGAAGGACAAATTGTGTTGTTCAAAATTTGGACTGCAAATGTACTGTAAAAACTTTTTTCTGCAAGTCAAAAATTAAATTTTATTTTGACTTTTTCACCAATAGTTTTACTCCTTAATATAGGCAATCATCTTACCCTACAATATTACGGCATAACCCTTTGAATCATTACATTTGCCGACCAAAATAATTAGTCAGTGTTTTCACCAAGGAAGAAAAAGCAACAAAAAATTAAATTGAATAAAGGTGCATGGAAAAAGGCCTTTAGAATTTTTAAATATTTCCAGCCCTACGTATTAAAGTTTGGCATCGGAATGATAATTTTAATTTTAGGAAGCACTATTTCCATGCTATTCCCTGCACTAGTTGGTAAACTTATAGACGCAGTAAATGGGGAGCCTATCAATTTCTTGGGGTATACTTTTTATGGAATTAACTCCTTGGCTATTGCCCTTTTTATATTGTTCTCCGTACAAGCTGTGTTCGCCTTTTTTAGAATCTACTTATTTAGCGATGTTACAGAAAGGGTATTAATGACGCTAAGAAAAGAAACATACGCTCACTTACTAAAACTACCCATGAATTATTATACATCTAAAAGAGTAGGTGAACTTAATAGTCGGATTTCAAGTGATATTACGCAAATCCAAGAAACTTTTACCATTGTTATTGCAGAGCTTATTAGGCAAACTATTACTCTAACAATTGGAATTGCTGCACT
>JBMYWO010000174.1:0-3585 GCA_049607505.1 Polaribacter sp. | reverse complement strand
GCTTTAAAGGTAGAGTAATGTTTCCTATTCATTCAATGTCTGGGCGTATTTTGGGGTTTGGTGGACGTATTTTGACCAACGATAAAAAAGCTGCTAAATACTTAAATTCCCCTGAAAGTGATATTTATCATAAGAGTAAAATTCTCTACGGAATTTATCAAGCAAAAAAAGAAATAGCCAAACAAGATAATTGTTTTTTAGTGGAAGGATATACAGATGTTATTTCGTTTCATCAATCTGGTATTGAGAACGTTGTAGCTTCTTCAGGAACCGCATTAACATCCGATCAAATACGATTGGTAAATCGTTTGACAAAAAATATTACCGTACTTTTTGATGGGGATGCGGCAGGAATAAGAGCTTCTATTCGAGGAATTGATTTGATTTTAGAACAAGGAATGAACGTAAAAGTAGTTCAGTTTCCAGACGGCGAAGACCCAGATAGTTTTGCAAAATCGCATTCAGATATTGAATTAAAGGAATATTTAGAAAATTCTGCGCAAGATTTTATCAATTTTAAAGTATCACTTTTATTAGAAGATGCTAAAAATGATCCTGTAAAAAAAGCAGCATTGATTCGAGATATTGTAATCAGTATTTCTAAAATTCCAGACGGAATAAAAAGAGAAATTTATGTGAAGGAATGTGCAAAAATTATGGATATTTCCGAACGTGTTTTGTTTAGTGAATTGGCACAAATTGTGGCTAAAGCCAATAAAGAAGAGGCTAAAAAACGACAAACAGAACAAAAATCGTTTGAGGTTATTAAAAACCAAAATGAGCAATTGCAGGAAGTCAATGAGCTTTCTATTTTAGAAAGAGAAATTATTCGAATTTTAATATTGTATGGCAATGAGGAAGCTGATTTTGTTGAAGAAACAATTGATTTTGATGAGGATGAAAAAGAAGTGATTACATTTCGAAAATATCAAAATAGAGTTTCTTCAGAAATTTATTTGCATTTGCACGATGATGAAATTGAGTTTTCGAATGTTGTTTTTCAAGAAATTTATAATGAAATGATTCATCAATTAAATCAATCTGAAAAATTAGATGTAGATTATTTTGTTCATCATAAAAATATTCAAATTTCAACTACGGTTACATCCATTTTAATGGATGAAGAAAAATATTTATTGAGCAATTGGGAAAGCAAAAATATTGAAGTAAAAATGGCAACAGACGTTTTAACAAAATTAGTAAATGACGCTATTTTTAATATTAGAAGAATATTAATTGACCAATTGATACACAATCGATTAGTGAAAGAAAAAGAATATTCTGAAGAAGAAAAAGAAGAAATTATTGACTATACGGATCTTAAAAAAAGATTATTTGATAAACTATACAGAGTTGTTTAGTTTTTTTTGATTGTTAAAAATAGGGTCTTTTTCCTATAATCAAAAAACAAACAATTGCTCATTTTTTCTTAAATTGCGACCTCTAAAAAGGAGGTTACATGTTTACACAAAACCAAAAAAATGGATATTGATTTTTTTAAAAACTAAAAATTGTAATTCATTTGACGCAACCTTTTAAATACTTTTACATCTATTAATTAAATGTGTTAAGATGATTTTCAAAACTGAATTTATAATATATGAATTATAGTGTATGAAAAAAATCTTACAAATTTTAAAGATGATATTGCTCTATATGTCTTTGCCTTTTGAAATCTCTAAAGCGGCTAAAAAAAGAACTTATAAGAGAATAAAAAATGTATGAGCATTTTAAAACTCATTAGTGAGTTTCCCTAAACTACCCTTGTTTATTTTTTAAAAAAGTGACCTTTTATACATTAAAGTGTCCTAAATTAATATATTGATTATTATGAAAAAAGTTTTTCAAATATTGAAAATTATTCTATTATTTATACTACTGCCATTTCAAATTGAAAAAGGGTCAAAAAGAAAGGCTTATTTAAAAATTAAAAAAAATATGATTGCTGCAAATTTACTTTAAACTGTTTGGAATTTCGCAAACAGGAATTGCAATCATTTTATGTTGATTTACCCTATTTAGTCTTGTATAAATTTTAAACACTTCTTTTTTTCTTCCAGAAAAACCTTCAATAGTTTTTTCTAAATCTTGCATTTTCATAGCCCATTCTAATTCATCATAAGAAGCCCCAATTTGGTCTTCGTCAGTTCTACTATCACCAAACAATCCATCTGTAGGTTGTGCTTTTTGAATAGAAGTTGGAACTTCTAAAAACGCTGCCAATTCATACACTTCAGATTTCATTAAATCTGCAATTGGGCTTAGATCTACACCTCCGTCACCATATTTTGTATAAAATCCAACACCAAAATCCTCCACTTTATTTCCTGTTCCAACCACTAAAAAATTATGTAAACCTGCAAAATAATAGAGCGTTGTCATTCTTAATCTTGCACGTGTATTTGCTAAAGTTAGATCTAGTTTAGCTGAAGTTTCTACATTAGGAACAACTTGTTTAAAATCTTCAAAAATACTTGTTAAATTTACTCGAACATCAGAAACATTATCATAATGATTTTTTAATTGTTTAATATGCTCTTCAGCTCTTGTTACTTGGCTCTCTGCTTGATGAATTGGCATTTCTACACATAAAGTAGGAAACCCCGTTTTTGCACATAAAGTAGAGGTTACAGCAGAATCTATTCCGCCAGAAACACCCACTACAAAACCTTTTACTTTTGCGTTTTCAGCATAGGTTTTTAACCAATTTACAATATGTTTAGATACTTTTTCAGTATTCATAAATAAACTATTTTAGTACTTTTGTCGTTACTTAATTGTAGAAGCAATATACAAAAGATTATGAGAGTTTTTTTAGTCGTTTTTATTCTTTTCAGCACTTTATTATCTTGCAATAAAGACACTCCTAAAACCATAGATCTTTCTAAGATTGATGTCCATTTTTCTATTGATAGATTTGATGTCAATTTCTATAACACTTCAGTAAAAACACTATCATCAACTAAAAAAAAATATCCGCTTCTATTTCCAAAAGACACAAAAGATAGTGTTTGGATTTCTAAAATTAACGATACAGATGAACAAGAATTATTTGCTGAAACTCAAAAGTTATATAAAGATTTTTCATCAACAAAAAAACAATTAACTTCTCTATTTAAACATATAAAATATTACAATCCAAAATTCAAATCACCAAAGGTGATTACTATGTTAACCAACATAGATTATGACAACAGAATACTTTATGCAGATAGTTTATTGCTCATTTCTTTGGATGCGTATTTAGGAAAAAATCACGAATTCTATGCAGATTATCCAAAATATATAAAAGAAAACAATACCAAAGAACATATTATTGTAGATGTTGCTAATGCAATTATAGATACTCAAATTGCACAAAATAATAGCCGAACTTTTGTCAGTAAAATAATATACGAAGGAAAAAAATTATACCTATCAGATTTGTATTTACCAACTGTTTCTGACAAAGAAAAGATAGGATATACAAAAGACAAATTAGCTTGGGCAGAAAGCAATGAAGAGCAAATTTGGAAATACTTTATTGAAAATAAATTGTTGTTTAGTACAGATACAAAACTGAACAAACGCTTTATAGAAAACGCC
>JBMYWO010000173.1:0-3636 GCA_049607505.1 Polaribacter sp. | reverse complement strand
ATATACATACAAATCGTCCATCGTTTCCGAGAATGACTTTTTAGTATTTTTATGTAGATTAGAAACGGCTATTCTTGCAGCTAATTTTGCATAATCTGGGTGTGCTGTTGTCATTGTAGCTGCAGTTTCTGCTGCTAAATTATCTAATTCTGAAGTACTTACACCATCATACAAGCCTTCAATAACACGCATAGCAACTTTTACAGGATCAATAATTTTGTTTAATCCATAACACATTTTTTTAATTCTTGCCGTAATTTTGTCGAACATCACAGGTTCTTTTTTGCCGTCTCTTTTTACTACATACATATTATACTGATTTACGAATTATGATTCTTTTATTTTGATTTATTTAATAGATTTTCAATCGTGCTAATAAATAGTTTTACTTCTGTTATTAAGGGTTTAGTTAATTCTTCATCAAAATCGAACATATCACCATAATCTCCTTTTTGTCTGTAATCAAATAGTTTAGAAAACAACTTCCCTAAACTTCTATTTATTTTTTCTGTTTTTACAAAATGTAATCCAAATTGAGTTCTCGCGCCGTCATGAGAGCGTGTTTCAATATTATTTTTAATTAACAAAGCTATTACTGAATAAAAACATGCGTAGTATAATCTATTTATTACGGCGTTCCATCTTTCTTCTCTTGCAAGTATTAAAGATTCTTCATAAGATTCTTTTGAGCGTTGTAATCTATAATTTATATAATCTTCTTGGTTTTCATTTTTCATAACCGTACACCTTCTTTTTGAACATTTTTAAAAAGTGGGGAATGTTTTAAGGTGTTTGCCCAATATTCTTTTGGATAAATAAATGTTGATATTATTTGTCCTGTTTCTAGTTCTATATCGTACAATTTATCTCTAAATTTATCTTCTATTTCGTTTGTAATTTTATTTTCATCAACCAAAATCAAAATATCCCAATCTGATAAATCTTTAAAATCACCTCTTGCTCTTGAACCAAATAAATACATTTCTGCATTTGGGTCAGAAGCGTGTATAGATTTACTGATGTTGTTTTTAATAGTGTTTTGGTTCATTATTTAAGTTTACAAATGTTTTTAACTAATATTTATTTAATTTTTAATATAATAATGTAGATCTTAAAAACATATACCTTTCACGTTTAGTACTTTATAGCTATCTGTTATAGGTATTTTGTTTTTTTATTCAATATCTCTTAATGTATTTAACCAAAGTTTAATTTCTTCGAGTCCATTTCTTTGATTAATTCTATCAATATTCATTTTTTCAACAGCTTGCGTGTTTAATAACTTTTTTACTCTAGATTCTTTTCTTTTTTGCATTGACGTTTCTAATTCATCCCATACTTTTTCGTCTGAAATTTCATAAAGTGCTTTAGCGATTGTTTTAGGAACATCCATTTCATCTGTTATTTCGGGAATTGTAATTGTAGTTCCATTTTGTGCATAAGCTTCTTCTATTGCTTCTTTCGTTAAGAAGTTTTCAAGTTCAGTTTTTGTTGTATTGAAAGCTCTCTTTGATGGATTTCCTCGATTATTAATCTTTGCAACATAATTTCTGTATTCTGGAATATCATTGTCGTAAATATGAACTTCAGGCTTTCCAAGTCCATCTAAATATTTATTATCTATGTAGAATTTTAAACTAGAACCACCAGAAATAATAATACCTATTTCAAGATTATCTTCTAGTTTAATTATTGAATCATCATTTTGGTTTAAAATTCGGCTATATATTTTTAATGCGTTTATATCATGATTGCCTTCTACAAATAATAAAGTTTTTACAGAATCCCTTGGACTTGGTAGAACTCCTAAACTCTTAATTATCTTATTTAAAGTCTCTTCGTTAAATGTTTCTGAATCTGAATCTTTCCCATACTCTACATTAATTCCTTCTTCATTTCTGAAAATATAAGTTAACGAATTGATAGGTATTTCTTTTACTAAATTAGAACTATGAGTTGTAAATAAAACTTGAATATTATCTTGCTCACTTAACTCTTTTAATGAATTTATTAAAATTAATTGATGATTTGGATGTTGTGAAGTTTCAGGTTCTTCAATTGCATAAATAATACCTGGTGAATTATTTTCAATTTTTTTTCTCTCTGTTTGAGCTTGAAAAAAGGCTAGTAAAACTAATCTCTTAACTCCACTTCCTCTTTTATTTAATGGTATGTCATTCTCATTTAGTAAAGTCAAATCAAAAATCTTGTCCCAAGTCGGTATTTTGTTAAAATCAGATTTCATTTTTTCAGCTAGACTTTTATCAATTTCTTTTAACTTCTCTAAAGTCTGTTCTGCAACTTCTGTAGATTTTTCTTTAACCTCTTTCTCAATTTCTTCTAGCAATTGTTGAATTCTTGGAACAGCAAGAGACTCTTTAATTGCTTGTTTCATAGGGTCTTGCACGTCTTTGTCTTTATCATCTATAGTTTTATCAACTTTGAATAATGAATAAATTGGTAAAAAAGTTTTTAATTTTGACCACAGTGTTTTAAGATTATTATTTGTGTCTAAACTACCGTCCACTTTTAATTCAATAAGTTGTTTTTCGCTTTCAACTGCTTCTCTAATAGCTTTTCTTAAAGGCGGGTTTTTTGTTTTTTTAATACCTTCTAAATTAGCACCAACTTCTTCTGCTAAATTTTTGAGTGGTGTGTTTTTTAAGCTTAAAAGACTTATCAGTTTTTCGTGAATAGGATGTTCCGCAATTATGAATGTTGCCTTTGAGATAGTTTTACCAATTTTGAAGGTTTTTTTAATCTCAAGATTACCTTGTTGATTTAAAATATTTTCTTCTGTTGGGTTTGTTTCAACAGATGAATCTAAAATTATTGTTTTTGGTATTTCATCAAATAAGCAAGTTATTTCAATAGTAGCATTTTTACAATCTGTATTTAAGTCTCCTTTGTCAATATTGTCATTAAAAAAACAATTTAAAGCCTCAAGAATGGTTGATTTTCCGATATCGTTTTTTCCTATTATACAGATAAGGTCGTCAATTTTTATCTTGACTTCTTCTTTATAACATCTAAAATTTTTTAATCGTAATTCTATTAATCTCATAGGCTACTTTTAAATGAATGTCAACTCATTTATATTTTCTCTAAAAATAAGATTGTTTCAGTTGTTTATAACTTATAATATATATTTAAAATATTGATTTTCAAATAAATAAATCTTTAAAAGATTGCTAAAGTGAATCATTCTGAAAAAACGGGATGGCTATTTTCTTTTTTCATAAAATAGAATCCCAACCCTTTTGATATGTTCAATTAAATCTAAATTTTCAATTTTATCAAATATTGAAATATCTATATGATATGGCAATAGTAAATCATCAAGTTCTGTCTCAATTCTTAAAAGCATGTTAAAATTAAAATTAGTACCCACCAAACTAATATCAATGTCTGAACCTTTCCAATAATTCCCTTTGGCACGAGAACCATAAAGAATTGCTTTGTCAATCTCTGCACAATTAGCAAATATTAATTTTATCTTATTAATATGATTTTCTTTTAATCCGTACATTATTTTTTATCAAATAGACTCTGCTGTTGCCCAGTTCTTTTTCCTTCCATTATTTTTTGTAATTTCAAAAAAGCAGAATGATATTCATTAATTATTTTTAAATATAT
>JBMYWO010000172.1:0-3637 GCA_049607505.1 Polaribacter sp. | reverse complement strand
CCAAGAATGATATGGGTGTGCAAAAAAGTAATCAATTGCTAAATTCTCCGCTACCTCTTGATGACCCGCAAACTCTTTTCCATTGTCTGCAGTTATGGTGTGTAAATAAGGTTTCCAATCTGCCAATAATTCATTTGTAGCCTTTGTCACAAGAGTTGCTTCTTTGGAGGGCACTTTCTTCATTTTAAGCATTCCTGAAGTTCTGTCATTTATGGTAAGTATAGCTTGATTGTGGTTTTTTCCTATGATTAAATCAACTTCTAAATCTCCAAAACGTTCTCTTTTCTCTACAATTGCAGGTCTTTGTTCGATACTCACTCTATTTTTAATAATACCTCTAGAATCCTTGCTAGCTCCTCGTTTTCGATACCTTCTCCCTTGCCTTCGAAGATGTGTATACAAATCTCCCTTGTGTTTTTTATCTTTCCAAATATGCTGATAGATACGTTCAGTTGAAACCGTTTGTTTACCCTCTAATTTTAAGATGCCAACAACTTGTTCTGGACTATAATCTTCTCGTAATAATCGCTCAACTTCTTCCTGTATAGAGGTTGTAAAACGTTTTAATTTAGGTTTCTCTTTTTGACCTTTAGCATACTTTTTTTGTGCCAACTCATCATTATAAACGCCACTCCTTTTATCAGAATTTCGTTTCTTTTCTCTGCAAACAACAGACTTGTCTTTGCCGATTGCTTTTGCTATTTCTGCTTGTTTGTAGCCTTGTTTGAGCATACAACTAATTGTGTATCTTTGCTCGTGGGTTAAGTGTGCCATACAACTTCTTTTTTGGCGATTTGAGACCGTAAGATACGCAACCCCTCAGAACAGCAAAAGTAGGACACCCTACTTTTCTGTTTTGAAAAAGGATATAAATACTCAAATCTAAAAGTTGCATTTATTAGTTGAATTTAAGTATTCATAGAAAACGAAAGCAATTCATTTATATATTTTTGACGATACTAATGCTTCTTGAGGCTTATTCGTTTTAGGCAAAGCTCCCATTTTAAAAATGAGCGTCCCTCCGTCCATAATTTGTTTGTGAGTAATATAATTTTTATGAAGTTCTTGGTTGTTTAAAATTATAGATTGAATATATTTATTGGTTTCTGAATTGTTTTCTGTTTCAATTTTAAACTGCTTTCCATTTTCTAAATGTAGGGTTGCACTATCAAAAATGGGAGAGCCAAAACTATACGTACCTTGTGCTGGATTTACAGGATAAAATCCTAAACTACTAAAGATATACCAAGAAGACATTTGTCCACAATCTTCATTTCCACAGTGTCCATTTGGGGCATTTTTATACTGCGTATCTAAAATTTCTCTAATAATGTTTTGGGTTTTCCATGGTTTGTTCACATAATTATACAAATAGCCAACGTGATGACTTGGCTCATTTCCATGTGCATATTGCCCAATCATACCTGTACTAAAAATTGGAAGTTTGTCGGTTGGAAGCGGATGTAATGTAAACATTGAATCTAATTTTTGCTCAAAGCGTTTATATCCTCCAACTGCTTCAACAAGCCCTTCAATATTTTGAGGGACTGACCAAAAATATTGCCATGCGTTACTTTCACAGAAATAAGGCGTATATTCTTTTGGGATAAATTCTTGCACAAAATTGCCATTTGTTAATTTAGGACGCATAAATGTACTTTGGGAATCATATACATTTCGCCAATTTTCAGAACGTTTTAAAAAGTACTGATAATCTTCCTGTTTCCCCAAATCTTTTGCAAATTGAGCAATACACCAGTCGTCATACGCATATTCTAAGGTTTTAGAAACTGACCAATTTTCGTGTTGTTCATCTACAGGAATGTAGCCCAATGTTTTATAAACGTCAATTTGTCTTGTGGTATCCATGGCACTTACTTTACACGCCTCATACGCCAATTCAATATCAAAGTTTTCAATTCCTTTAAAATAAGCATCTACAAGTACGGGTACTGCATGATAGCCTATCATCATATTGGTTTCATTCCCTTGCATAGACCAAACAGGAAGCAAATTAGTTTCCTTATAATGCGCCAACATCGAATTAATCATATCAGAAACACGTTTTGGATGCACAATAGTATATAGCGGATGCGCAGCACGATAGGTATCCCATAACGAAAAGGTGTCATAACGATGATACTTTTTTGCTTTCATTATAGAATCATTTGCGCCTTTATAATTTCCATTATGGTCGCTCAATAATGTAGGTGCCAACATAGATTGATACAACAAGGTGTAAAAAATTTCTTTTTTATTTACATCCTCGGTTTCTATTTCTATTTTTTGTAATTCCTTTTCCCAAATACCATCTGCTTTTGTTCTATATTTTTCAAAATCAAAATGAGGAGCTTCCACTGTTAATGATTTTGAAGCACCTTTTATATTGGCTGTTGACAATCCTGTTTTTAAAATAATTATTTCCTTATCATCCGTTTTATAATTCAATATAATCTTGGTATTTTTTCCTTTTGCTGATGATGAAACAAGCGTATCATTAGTATAAAGTTGATAGGATTTAAAAGGTTTAGACATTTGAATTTCAAAATAAATACGTTGGTCTTTTGCCCAACCTGTAGATTTTCTATACCCTTGAATGGTTGTGTTATTAACAACAGTAATATAGGTGTCTGTGGGGCTATCCCAGTTGATTGCATAGCCCAAATCAATATGAATTTGAGATAAAGAATCTTTAGGAAAAGTATATTTATGAATTCCTGTTCGTGCGGTTGCTGTGAGTGCTACTTTGATTCCGAAGTCTAATAAATCGACTGAATAATAACCTGGTGAGGCGGTTTCTTTGTCGTGCGAAAATTTTGAAAAAGGTTTAAAGTTATTAGCCTTAATTCTTGCATTAGATTTACTATTGGTTGGCATTACCAAAATATCGTACAAATCGCCAGCTCCAGTTCCTGTTAAATGTGTGTGTGAAAATCCCGAAATAATAGAATCTTGATAATAATAGCCTGCAATTCTATCCCAACCTGGTATTCCAATATCTGGACTCAATTGCACCATTCCAAACGGAACAGTTGCACCAGGGTAGGTATTTCCTGGACCATCGGTACCGATAAATGGATTGACATATTGTATTAGTTTTTTGCTTGATTCATTTTTAACGTTAGTACAATTTAAAAATAGGACACTTGCTAAAATTAGAATAAAACTTTTTTTTAACAGGTTATTTATTTTCATCTTAAAAATGGTTTTTAATCAAATTGCTTTTAAAAAAAATTATGATTGTAAGACTAATATACGGGTATCAATCTTAAAATTGAGTACCAAATTCGCTTCTTCTTCTTCTTCTTTGAAAATCATATTCAGACACAGATACTTGTCTGCCGACAAGGCAGATTAAAACACTATTTTTATTACGATTATTTTGCAATTCGGTATATTTGCCTACTAATTTACGTCATTATAACCGCTTGAGAAAATTTTGTCTGATGCCTCGAATGAAATTCAATAATAAATAATCATTTTGTTTATGACACTATCAAATTTTAATAAAAGAAAATATCATCTATGAAATATCAAACACGTAAAAAAGCATTAGTTTTATTAGCAGACGGAACAATTTTCTACGGAAAATCTGTAGGAATAGAAGGAACAGCTACTGGCGAAATTTGTTTTAATA
>JBMYWO010000171.1:0-3641 GCA_049607505.1 Polaribacter sp. | reverse complement strand
CGAGGAGGTCGCAGGTTCGAATCCTGCCACCCCGACATTTTAGGATTACGGGCTCTTAGCTCAGCTGGATAGAGCACCTCCCTTCTAAGGAGGCGGTCGAAGGTTCGAATCCTTCAGGGCTCACATAAAACTTCACAGAAATGTGAGGTTTTTTTGTTTGCTTTATTTTTAATCAAATCTTTAATCAAAACAACAGTATCTTTAGAACTTTATATTTGGGTATATGCACATAGAAGAACTTAGAGATTTTTGTATTGCAAAAAAAGGGGTTACAGAACACTTTCCTTTTGATGATGTTACCTTGGTTTTTAAAGTATTGGGAAAAATGTTTCTATTAACCGGTTTAGATTCTTGGGAAAAAGGAGAGGAAAAGATCAACCTAAAATGTGATCCTAAAAAAGCCATTAAACTTCGAGAAAAATACGAAGCTATACATGCAGGTTGGCACATGAGCAAAAAACACTGGAATACAGTTACTCTAAATACAGGAAATGTTTCAGACGACTTGGTTAGAGAATTAATTACTCATTCTTATGACAGTGTTGTAAAAGGAATGACAAAAAAAATGCAAGAAGAACTACAAAAACTTGATTAGGGTTTGTTGATTTTCTTAAAATAAATGGCTTTTACTTCATTGCTTTTTTATAATCCTCTATTAGCTTTTGTACTTTAGCATTGTCAAGAATTGTTGGGTATAGTTCACCTAAAATAGTATGGTAGTCATAATCTATTTTCATTCCATTGATGAGATGCGTAAATCCATTATTTTCTTCATTCAATATAAAAAATAAACCTGCTAATCGATATTCTATTTCTGCAAAATTCTTGTGATATTTTTCTGCTTTTAATAAAATTTTTATGGCATCATCAAAATCACCTAAAAAAGACAATACATCTACCAAAGCAATATAAATTTCTATAGCAACATCCTCTAAAACCAAACATTTTTCGAAACCATAAACGGCTTCTTCAAAAAAATTAAGTTTTATATGTATCTCTGAATACCTGCGCCAATACAAGGCATTGTCTTCATCAATCTTTAATGCTTTTGCAATATAGTAAGAAGCCTTTTGGTAGTTTTCTTGTTCATAATACAAATTGGTTAATAGCAACCAAGCCTTGTCTAACAATGGGTCTTCATGGACTGCTTTTTTGTAATATAAAATAGCGGGTTCATATTGATTTAGTTTTTGATAGCATTCGCCAATTCTAACATAGGCAAAAGCCGTGGCATCATCTAACTCTAAAGTAATCAGATAATTATCTATGGCCTCCTCATAGTGCTTTAACTCTTCTAATGTTTTGGCTTTTTCTAAATATGCGCCTATAAACGATTCATCAATTAAAACCGCATAATCAAAGGAAGTTAAGGCTTCTTTAAACCTATTTAATATAAAATATTGTCTTCCTAATTGATGCCACGCAACTTCGCTATAGGGGTTTTTGTCAATATAAGAAGTTAAATATACGATGGCTTCTTGATGCTTTTTTTCCATATCAAAACAATACACAACATTGTAAAGTGCGGAGTAATCTTCGGCATCTATGTGTATGCACTTTGAAAAAAATAAACGAGCATTCTTAAAATCGTCAATATATAAGTATTCCATTCCTAATAAAGACCAAATATCTACCTTATCATTTGTAAGAGACAGGGCTTTTTGTAGGTTTAAAATAGCCTCTTTATGCAACCCTTTTTTAGAATCAATACTAGCTTTTTGTATAAAAACCTCATCATTATTAGGTTCTAAAAGTTCAATTTTTTTTAGCATTTTTACTGCCTTATCTATCTTATTTTCAAATATATACAATTCTATTTGTAATAATTTTAAATCTACCGAGGCTGGGTGTTGTTCTAAACCTAACTGTACCGCTTTTTTAGCAAGCGAGTGTTTTCCTGCATCAAGATAATGGATAATGATTTCTTCAAACTCAACCAAATCAAAGAAATAGGTATTGTTGGTTTTGAGCATTGATTCAAATTTTAACAGTGCCATACTATGAGATATGAATTAGTATATTAAAGGTACTACAAAACTTTTATATCGCTTTTAGTTTACAATTAATTCTTTTTAACAATTTAATTAACAAAAATGAATTTATTTAAAATTTTTGATTTTTCTTTTTAAATTTTGCCTATACGTTTATTTACATTAATTTTGTTTTTCAATAACTATCAAGCTAATTTGATAGGTTTCTTATGAGCAGAAAACTTTTACTTAACTCTAAAGATATTGAACTCATTCTGCATCGATTAGCGTGTCAGCTTATCGAAAATCACAATAATTTTTCAAATACCATTTTAATTGGTTTGCAGCCTAGAGGCTCTTATTTAGCCAATAGATTAGCCGATTTGTTAAAAAACGAATACCATATTAAAGATATTCATCTAGGTCTTTTAGACATTACTTTTTATAGAGACGATTTTAGAAGGCGAGACGAACCGCTAGAAGCAACCTCCACGCAAATGGATGTTTTAATTGAGGGTAAAAAAGTGGTTTTAATTGATGATGTTTTGTTTTCTGGACGAAGTGTTAGAGCTGCATTAACGGCAATTCAATCGTACGGAAGACCAAAAAATATTGAGTTATTAGTATTAATTGACAGGCGTTTTAGCAGGCATTTACCAATTCAACCTAATTATAAAGGCAGACAAGTAGATGCCATAAATGATGAAAAAGTATTGGTTACTTGGCAAGAAACAGATAAAAAAGATGCGGTATATTTAGTAACCGCCAATACATAAAATGAAGCAATTAAGTGTAGAAAATTTATTGGGAATGAAATATCTAAATACAAATGATATTGACCTTATTTTTAAAACTGCTGATCATTTTAAAGAAGTTATCAATAGACCTATTAAAAAAGTTCCTTCGCTACGAGATATTACCATTGCTAATTTATTTTTTGAAAATAGTACACGCACAAAATTAAGTTTTGAATTGGCTGAAAAACGTTTATCTGCGGATGTCATTAACTTTTCTGCCAGTCAATCTTCTGTAAAAAAAGGAGAAACTTTAATAGATACCGTCAATAATATTTTATCTATGAAAGTAGATATTGTTGTGATGCGTCATCCCAATGTTGGTGCTGGTGTTTTCTTATCAAAACATGTAGATGCAAAAATTATAAATGCTGGTGACGGAGCGCATGAACATCCTACACAAGCCTTATTAGATTCGTATTCTATCAGAGAAAAATTAGGAAGCGTAAAAGGAAAAAAAATTTTGATTGTAGGTGATGTTTTACACTCACGTGTAGCTTTGTCTAATATTTTTGCACTGAAACTACAAGATGCAAAAGTGAAAGTTTGTGGCCCCACAACCTTAATTCCTAAATACATTACAAGCCTTGGGGTTGAAGTAGAAACCAACTTAAAAAAAGCCTTAGCATGGTGTGACGTTGCTAACGTTTTGCGTGTGCAACACGAAAGAATGGACATTAAATATTTTCCTTCCACAAGAGAATATACCCAACTATTTGGAATTAACAAGCAGATTTTAGACAGTCTTGGCAAGAAAATTGTGATTATGCATCCAGGACCTATAAATCGTGGAGTAGAAATTACCAGTGATGTTGCAGATGCAGATCAATCTATTATTTTAAATCAGGTTGAAAATGGTGTAGCCGTTAGAATGGCA
>JBMYWO010000170.1:0-3724 GCA_049607505.1 Polaribacter sp. | reverse complement strand
CTAAAGAAACCATAACCAATTTGCACAAAGTAGGCATTTCTAAAATAATGATGCTTTCTGGCGATAAAGATTCTATTACTCAAAAAGTAGCTTCTCAATTAAACATTGAAAAAGCAAAAGGTGGTTTATTACCCGAAGATAAATTGAATGAAGTTGAAACTTTAAAACAAAATCCCAAAAATAAAATAGCCTTTATTGGCGATGGTATTAATGACGCACCAGTTTTAGCAGCAAGTGATGTAGGTATTGCAATGGGAGGTTTAGGAAGTGATGTTGCCATTGAAACTGCTGATGTCATTATCCAAACAGACCAACCTTCAAAAGTAGTTAAAGCAATAAAAATTAGTCGTTCTACTCGAAAAATTGTTTGGCAGAATATCATTTTAGCTTTTGGTGTTAAAATAGTTGTTTTAATATTAGGTGCAGGTGGTTTAGCAACAATGTGGGAAGCTGTATTTGCTGATGTAGGTGTTGCGTTATTAGCAATTTTGAATGCTGTAAGATTACAACGAATGCAATGGCGTTAAATAATTAAAGTCATTGTATTTATTTTAATTTTTTTAAAGTAAAGTATTTTTAAACAAACCAGATTTATTGTCCTCATAACTACTGTAAGTTGAAAAAAATTGAAAGAATAGTAAAAAAATTAGATTCTAATTTAGATTTTTTAGAAAAAGAAATTGAAGGCGTTTTAGAGAAGTCTGAAGAGGGTATTAAGGTAACTCAAAGAGCTCTTGAACAAATAAGAGAACTTTTGTTAAAACGAAAATCAGCATCAACTTCTGATGAAATCTATTTTTTCAAAAATATTAAGCCTCAAGTTTTTAGTAAATTAATTTATTATGTGAAATTATTTAGTATTGAAAGTAAAAGACCAAGAAGTAGTAACAAATCTCAAGTAAAGTATTTTAACAAACATATAGATAGGTTGCAAAATTATTTTAATGATAATTTAGAGTTTTATCATTATTATAGACGAGGTGCTACTTTTTTGGATAACGAATATTTTATAAGAGGAAAAGCTAATATTCGTTTATTTCCAGATTCTCTTTCTTTTTTCGCAGATGATAAATTTTCTACAAGCCACGATTCTACTGTAGCCACAATTCTTGCTTATGATATGCTAATAATTTATTTAAAAACTGAAATTGATAAACTTGAAAATAACAATGGTATGGAAGCAAATTATAACGCTTTTCAAAAGCAATCAAAATTATTTTGGACAGGTAATAAAACAGATTTAATAGAACTCATTTATGCACTTCATAGTTCTGGAGTAATAAATAGTGGAACAGCAGATATTAAAGAGGTAGCCTTAATTTGCGAACAAATGTTTAACGTTAGTTTGGGCGATTATTACAGAACTTTTTTAGAAATCCGTTCACGCAAAATAAATCAAACAAAATTCATTGATAAACTAAAAGAGTCTTTAGTAGATAAAATGCTAGAATCTGATGAATAAACACCCAACTTGGGTGTTTTAAAGAGCAAATAATTATCATAGTATTTGCTCTTTTTTATTGCCTATGTTTTACAAGTAAAACATTAAAACAAATCAATGTAACTCATTAAATATGAGCGTATAAAAACACCCAAGTTGGGTGTAACTTGTGAAAAACACTCAATAATTCACTTCATATTTGCTAAACGAAAGTCAAATCACAGATTCACGAATACCTATTTGAAAAAAACATTCTAACTCGTGAATTAAATCAATTTAATAGCTGCCATTGATAACGAAAGTTTGATGTGGTAGCTGTTTTTAACTTAAATCGTTTACTATGGCAGCAACAATTATTACAACCGAAGATCTTCACGAATTCAAATTAGAATTATTAGAAGGTATTAAAACAATCATCAATAACAAAACAGGTTTAGCCACTAAAAAATGGTTAAAATCACCAGAAGTTCGCGACCTGTTAAGTATTTCACCAGGTACATTACAAAACTTACGAATTAACGGAACGTTACCATACACTAAAGTTGGTGGTGTTATTTATTACGATTATGATGATATTCAAAAAGTAATGCAAGACAATAGAATACACAACAAGTTTTAATGCCACTTTAAGTGCAGCTAAAACACCTATTCTATGCAAAAAGTTAATTATATAAAACACCTAAAAGGTGTATTTATTCAATTCTCTAAAGACAACCGTTTAAATCCAACACACATAAGTTTATATATAGCATTATTCCAAATCTGGAATAACAATCGGTTTTTAGACGAATTTTATATCAATCGAGAAGAAGTAATGAGCTTTTCAAAGATAGGCTCTAAATCAACATATCATAAATGTATTAAAGAGCTAAATCATTGGAAATATATTATTTACTATCCATCACACAATCCATTTAAGGGAAGTAAAATTAAGATGTTCAATTTTGAGACAAGTTATAAACAAGTTATGGACTCATACAATCCTATAAACGGACAAGCACTGGTATCTAATAATAAACATATACAAACTAATAAAAACATTAATAAACTTGACCAGCCAAAAAATGAAAATGATGTTATTACTTTTTTTAAAAATGAAAAATGGCCAATAATTGAAGCTCAAAAATTTTTTAATCATTATCAAGGTATTGGTTGGAAAGTAGGTGGAAAAACAAAAATTGTCAATTGGCAAGCTACTGCTAAAAATTGGATGCTAAAAGCTGAAGAAATAAAAACAAAAATAAATCAAAAAGCAGTTAGCCAAAATCAAGACAACCTAAAGACAAGTAAAAACAAAAACTACAATGAGCCTTTATAACGCTTTGCGTCATACGGCGCTTATTTCAGTAACTCACTATCTAAAACTATGAATAAGATACAACCACATATTATAAAAGAAGGAGGTGTTCAATACCAATTAGGAGAATTTAATAACAATAATATTTCATACGATTTCAAAAAAATATTAATTTATCTTGATGCAAAAGGAAAGCTGCTCTTTGGTAAAAACTTTAAAATCTATGAAGAAGATGAGGTTATTTTATATAAACTATGTGTCTATTTTATAAGTGATTTTGAAGCTTGCAAAAAATTAGAAATAGATCCATACAAAGGTATTTTATTATCTGGTCCAGTAGGCTGTGGTAAAACAAGTTTAATGAAATTATTAAGGTTTATGGTACCACATCAAAAACCGTATGAACTAATTCCTGCTAGAAATATCACATTCGCATTTAATAATATTGGTTACAAAACTATTGAAGAATATGGTAATAGTAGTTTTTATTGTTTTGATGATTTAGGTGTTGAATCAACTGGTCGTCATTTTGGTAAAGATTGTAATGTAATGGGAGAAATTCTTTTATCTCGTTACGATTTATTCCTAAAAAGAAAAATAAGAACACACGCTACAACCAACCTAAATGCACAAGAATTAGAAGAAAGATATGGTAATCGTGTACGTTCTCGAATGCGACAAATGTTTAACTTAATAAGTTTCGATTCAAGCAGTAAAGACAAACGAGGTTAAAATTTTAATAGCTTTTAAATATTGAAAACAATAATAAGTAAATAGACGTGTTTTAAATCTATAACAGAAAAAGTCGTTAATTATACGACTTCTTAATGAAATTTGTAAATTTGTTGAATAATGGACAAAACTAGCAACATTACCCAAATAAGAAGTTTAGCTCAAATATTTTCTGCCTCTAATTTTAAAAAAATTGTAAGAGAAGATAATTATTTTGATACATTTTATCGTATAAACAGATATGCTAAAATTAA
>JBMYWO010000169.1:0-3735 GCA_049607505.1 Polaribacter sp. | reverse complement strand
GTTTCTTCTTTGTATTGTTCCTATTATATGCAAGAACATTCCCTGTGATTGCGCAAGCCGAAGTAAAAACTATCTTAAAATCTTCTGGCGAATTTTATAAGAAAAGAAGAGCGCAAGGCATTCCTACAAAACCACAAATTGGAGGCGAAAAAAAAGAGGTGAAAAAAGAAGAAATAATAAAAGAAGATAAATCAGAAAAAATAAATAGTCTTTTTGATACGATTGGAAAATTTGATACAGCAACACAAACCGCAGATGATTTAAAAAGAATAAGCGGAGTTGGTCCCAAATTAGAAGGTGTTTTAAACGAAATAGGAATTTACACTTTTGAGCAAGTAAGTAAAATGACTAAAAAAGAATATGACTTGTTAGATTCAATTACAGGTTCTTTTCCAGGAAGAGCAGAACGTGATAATTGGGCAGCACAGGCTAAAAATTTATTAAACGGATAATTATGGAATCATCAAAAGTTATTCACGCATTTTATACCGATGACGAAATTTTGTTAGATGCAGTAAAAACGGTAAAAGAAGCACACCACCATATAGAAGAAGTATTTTGTCCTTTTCCAGTACACGGTTTAGACAAAGCTATGGGACTAGCACCAACACGTATTGCTATTGCATCTTTTATGTATGGAATATTGGGCTTGAGTATTGCTATTTGGATGACCAATTATATCATGATTCAAGATTGGCCACAAGACATTGGCGGAAAACCAAGTTTCTCTTGGTTCTATAATATGCCTGCATTTGTACCCATTCTGTTTGAACTAACGGTATTTTTTGCAGCCCATTTAATGGTGATTACATTTTATATGAGAAGTAGAATTTGGCCTTTCAAAGAAGCAGAAAATCCAGATCCAAGAACAACAGATGACCATTTTTTAATGGAAATTCCAGTACACAATAATGAAGATGAATTAACCTCTTTACTATCAAAAACAGGGGCAGTGGAGATTAATGTAGTACGTAAAGAAAGTTAAAAACAAATGATTGCAGTAAGAGGTACATATAAAAACGGTAAAATTAAACTTGACAAAGAAGTAAAGGTTAGCAAAACGGTAAAAGTTATTGTAACATTTTTAGAAGACGAAAAGTTTGATGTAGGTTTGAGTACTCAATTAAATATGGACAATTTTTCATTTAAAAAAGCAAGAGTTAAAACTAAAGGACTCAAAAGTTCTTTATCGGATGAAATTATTCAAGAAAGAAGATTACATATATGAGGATTTTTTTGGATACTTCATCCTTAATTAAGTTATATCATGAGGAACAAGGTACAAAAGAACTGGACTTTTTCTTGAAACAAAATAGTATTACAAGTATCATACTTTCTGAATTGGCTAAAATAGAATTTTCATCGGCTATTTGGAAGAAAGTTAGGACAAAGGAATTATCTGTTGAAGATGCTTCCGAACTTGTAGAGTTATTCAAATCAGATTATAGTAATTACTACTTTGCACCAACAAATAGTAACTTGATTGAATCTGCGAATAACTTGATTAATAAATATGGAAACAATGGGTTGAGAACTTTGGATTCAATTCAACTTGCGAGTGCAATTGCAATGAAGGGTAGCCTTGAAATTGTTTTTACAGCTGACAAATTGTTGAATGAACTATTTATAAGTGAAGGCTTAAAAACAAACGTTACCTAATAACACGGCATATAAAAATAATAGATAAGAACAAGTTTTAAAAGAATGAAAAAATTAAAAATGGTATTACACAAAGCTTATAGCCTACCGCTTAAAGCCTATTGCCTAAAGCCTACCGCTTACTGCTTACTGTTTACTGCCTACTGCCTATTGCTTACAGCATGTAATGATAAACGTACGCCACAAGTACAATATATGCCAGATATGTATGTATCTGTTCCTTATAATGTGAATGGAGTAAATGGTATTAATGGTAAACCTGTAAACTTAAAACCCGTTGCAGGAACTATAGCAAGAGGAGGGCATCCTGCTTATGATATTGAAAACACAAATGATGGTTATGAAAAAGCAAAGGCTGAACTCACAAACCCTTTAGAAGTTTCAGCAGTTAATTTAGAAAACGGTAAAAAAATGTACGACATTTATTGTGCATCTTGTCATGGAAAAAAAGGCGACGGAAATGGCGTTTTATCACAAAGAGAAAAATTTGAAGGAATTCCAAATTATAAAGATAGAGATATTAATGCAGGAAGTATTTACCATGTAATTATGTATGGTAAAAATTTAATGGGTTCTCATTCCTCTCAATTAACGTATAAAGAACGTTGGCAAATAGTACAGTATGTAGAAAAATTACGTACAGATTTAGCAAAATAATTACAATAAGATAGAATACTTAAAAGATATGTATCAATTCTCAGGTAAATTAAAAACATTCTCAATAGTGCTAATTTTATTAGGTGCTTTAGGAATTGCATATAGTTTTTATACTGCACCGTCAACAGTAGAAGAAGCAAAAGAAATTATTGCACATCAAGCTGCACATGATAGTCATAGTGAGTCTCACGGAGATGTAAAAGCTGAAGAACACGCTCATAATAGCGAAGGAAATCATGTAAGTGAAGAAGCGCACGGAGAACACCATAATGCAAAACACGACGAACACGTTTTGCATCAATTACAAAACAAACCTTGGTCTGCATTTTATGTAGCATTATTCTTTTTCCTAGGAATTACTTTATTAGTATTAGCATTTTATGCTTCACAAAGAGTAGCACAATCAGGTTGGTCTATTGTGTTGTTTAGAGTGATGGAAGCTATAACTGCCAATTTAATTCCAACATCTATATTGATGCTTGTTATTATTGTAGCCTCAGTGATGCATATAAATCACTTATTTCCTTGGATGGCAGAAGGCATTTTTGATCCAACAAGTCCTAATTACGATCCCATTGTAGATGGAAAATCTTGGTGGATGAATGTGCCAGGTTGGACAATTAGAGGAATTTTCTATCTATTAGTTTGGAATGCGTATAGATGGTTTATTCGTAGAAACTCTATTAAAGAAGATACAGCAGATGATGGAGGTAAAACCTACAAGCTAAACTACAATGTATCTGTGGTATTTATTCTCTTATTTATGCTGACCGAATCGATGATGTCTTGGGATTGGATTATGGGTTTAGACCCACATTGGTTTTCAACATTATTTGGTTGGTATGTATTAGCAAGTCTATTAGTAAGTGCATTAACTGTCATAGCATTTGTAACTATATATTTACGTTCAAAAGGTGTTTTGCCAGCCGTAAATGATAGCCATATACACGATTTAGCAAAATTTATGTTTGGTTTCTCTGTATTTTGGACATATTTATGGTTTGCTCAATTTATGCTAATTTGGTATGCAAACATTCCAGAAGAAGCCACCTATTTTGTAGCAAGATTTCAAGAATACAAAACACTATTTTTAGCAATGGTCGCCATGAATTTTGCATTCCCAATATTGCTATTATTAAATAGTGATTTTAAAAGCATTCCGTGGTTTGTGGTGATGGGAGGCTTGGTCATTTTGGCAGGACATTATATAGATGTTTTTGTAATGATAATGCCAGCTACCGTAGGAAGCCATTGGTATTTTGGAATTGCTGAAATAAGTGCTTTATTGTTCTTTTTAGGAATTTTTATATATACCGTATTCAGTGCATTTGCAAAAGCAAATCCTGTACCAAAAGGAAATCCGTTCTTGCAAGAAAGCGAGCATTTCCACTATTATAATATTGAACACAGAGGAGAAGG
>JBMYWO010000168.1:0-3795 GCA_049607505.1 Polaribacter sp. | reverse complement strand
TTTCAGCTTCTCAAACATTGTCCCAACTGTTGGGCTTTCATCATACCTACACTTGGTGCATCGTTTATTATAGATGTTTTTCCCTTTTCCAAATTTATCATTCTTACAACGTTTGCATTGATAACCATTAAGCCATTTTACTTCTGCTAAATATTCTAAACAATCGTTATCATCTTTGAATCTTTGATGAAATTTTATTGAATTCACGCCTCTGAAAATATTTCGCTCTGCCATTTGGCAAAGATAATTAATTGCGATTTAAACGCTTAAACCTATTCTTTAATTCATAAATTCTATTTATAGAAGCATTTGTTTCCTTGAATAAGTACCTAAAATGACTATTTGAAATACACCCTAACTAAATATCCTTCTTAACATACCACAAAAAATTGTAAATTCGCAATCCACGAAAGCACGAGCAGATGTTAGATAAATTGAGAATAGTAAAACAACGTTTTGATGAGGTTTCTGATTTGATTATTCAGCCAGATATTATTACAGATCAAAAGCGTTATGTTCAATTGAACAAAGAATATAAAGATTTAGGAAAAGTTGTAGCAAAAGGAAATAAATATCAAACGTTGCTAAACACCATAGAAGAAGCAAAAGAAATTATTGCTGACGGAAGTGATGCTGAAATGGTAGAAATGGCAAAAATGGAAATGGACGAAGCAACTACTTTAATCCCTAAATTGGAAGATGAAATTAAGTTTTTGTTAATTCCTAAAGACCCTGAAGATTCTAAAAATGCGGTTGTAGAATTGCGTGCTGGTACAGGAGGAGATGAGGCAAGTATTTTTGCTGGAGATTTGTTTAGAATGTACACCAAATATTGTGAAGGAAGAGGATGGAAAGTTTCTACGGTAGATTATTCCGAAGGAACTAATGGTGGTTTTAAAGAAATTCAGTTTGAAGTTAATGGAGAAGATGTTTACGGAACGTTAAAATTTGAAGCGGGTGTGCATCGTGTACAGCGTGTACCACAAACGGAAACCCAAGGTCGGGTACATACTTCTGCAGCAACTTGTATGGTATTTCCGGAGGCAGAAGAATTTGATGTAGAAATCAATCCAAAAGATGTGCGTATTGATTATTTCTGTTCTTCAGGTCCAGGAGGTCAGTCAGTAAATACAACCTATTCGGCTGTGCGTTTAACACATATTCCAACGGGTTTAGTAGCACAATGTCAAGACCAAAAATCACAACATAAGAATAAAGAAAAAGCATTTAGAGTTTTGCGTTCTCGTTTGTACGATATGGAATTAGCAAAAAAGCAAGAGGCAGATGCTGCAAAAAGAGGCTCTATGGTAACTTCTGGAGATAGAAGCGCAAAAATTAGAACCTATAATTATCCTCAAGGTCGTGTAACTGACCATAGAATTGGATTGACTTTATATGATTTGTCTAATATTATAAATGGCGATATTCAGAAAATTATAGACGAATTAATGTTAGCAGAAAATACTGAAAAATTAAAAGAATTAGGGGAAAGTATGTAGTTTTAAAATTCTTTTTTCTTCTGATGAATATAAATGCAAAAAGCGATTAAAATGGGTAATAATTTTAATCGCTTTTTTGTTAAACAAATATACTCAGAAAATTATACTAATGAAGAAGTATAAAATCGCTATTATAATAATACTACAAATTTAGAATAGCTCTATACATCTTACAATACCTGTTTATGGGGTTTTTTTCAACTAACGGAAAATGGGTAGAATACTATTATTATTTTCTTTTTGACACCTTATATCTTTGTATTTGAGGTAATTCGTTTGTTTAAGTACTTGTAAATTTTAAATATATTAAAGTATGTGTTTTGCTAATCTTCAATAGTAAAATTCTCATTCAAATAATAATTAGCTCTTAACGCTAGTTCTGTTTCGTAGTAAATTACTTTTTCTGGAAGGCGTTTTTTTAGATAATTCCCAGTATCCCAGATATTATTTTTATTACGGTCTATGATGGCCCTTAAATAATATTTTCCAGGTTTTAGCAAATCAAAAACAATGGTTTGTGAAGTAGAAATATATGCTGATGCTATACGTTTTTTCTTATCATCAATCAACTCAACAATTAAATTCTGTGATTTCGGATTTCCAACATTCACTGTAATTCTTCCATAATCTTCAATCTCTTTTGTTCGTATTCTATAGACTAGCGAATCGTTTTTATGAGAAAAAATATCCGAAAAAGCGTTAGGTACTACTTTTATGGTATAAATCTGTACGGGTTTCTTATCAAAAAGAATTCCAACTTTATTTTCTTTTTTAGATAAAAAAGATTTAAAAGGAATGGCAAGGGTATCTTTATCAAATAGCGCTATTTTACTAGAATCAATTTTTATAATGGGGATATTACTTTCTATAAAAAAAGTATCTCTAAAATGAAGTATCTGTCGTATGCTTGCCTTTAATGTTAATGTATCTATTTTCTTTTTTCTTAAAAATACGGTTGTGGTATCTATAACTTTATCCGTAGAAATTATAAAATTTAGAGAATCCGCTTCAAAAGGCGTAAACCAATAATTTAAAGTGTCTTTATCTATTTCAAATTTAGAAATACTTTTAAAATCTTTAGGAACTTTAGAAAGCACTTTTATATTAATCTTCTCTTTTTTTCCCACATAACCAAACTGTATTTTTCCTTTGCTCACCTCTTTTCCTCTTTTAAATGAATATGGAATTGTTTCGTTAAAAAGCACAATAGGTTTTTGTATAATACTGTCTCTTGGCAACAAAATGGTGTCTAAAGAAAAACCTATTTTATCCGTTTTAGGATTGAAGATATAGTCATTAGAAGGTTCTTTTAGCGCAACCATTAAATACTTTCCTTTTTGAAGATTTGAAAAAGCAAATTGGGTAGTATCTAAAGTACTTGCAATATAACTGGGTTTCTTTTTATAAATAATAGAATCTGTAAAAGAGCTATCAATTCTGTATAGCATAACATTCACATTTCTATCTATTTCTCTTAAATACGCATCTTTAATTTTTCCTTTAGAAATGAGCGAATCTATATAATTTCCTGTTGAAAAAACATATTTAAAACTCTCTATTTTATTTCCTTCATTATTATCTTGAACCGCATTTCCGAAGTTAAAAATATAAGTTGTATTTTCTTTTAAGGTATCTAATATTTTAATGTTGATGTATTTACTGGGTGCACTTTGTGGCGAAATTAATGGAGGGTTTTTTAGTGGAGGAGAAACCACCAATTGTTTGTTTAAATTTTTTAGCGTAATGTATTCATCAAAATAAATTCTAATATTATCGCTATCAAAATCAACACTTTCATAAGGAGGGTCAGAAGTTACTAATACAGGCACAGCCTCATCTTTAGGCCCGCCTTCTGGTCTGCCAGTTCTTGCACATTGCATGAATACAATGCAAAAAATAGCTAAAAAAAGAAATCTAAAAAGCCGTTTCACAAAATAGAATTTGACACAAATAAACAATTTATTTTTCATTCAGTAAACGCCATTGTGAGAATACTTATTTTAATGTTTTTGGTTTTTAACAATTCATTACAACAAGCCTCCAAAGTTGCGCCCGTAGTGATTACATCATCTATCAACAGAATGTGTTTGTTTTCAAAACACAGCCTATCTGTTAGTAAAAAGGTGGTTTCAATATTTTTAAAACGATGAAAACGATTTTTAAACGTTTGTGTTTCGTTATAAGAAGTTCTAGTAAGTACCTTTGGTTTATACGGGATTTCTAAAATGTTGCTTATGCGTTGCCCAAATTTAGTAACCTGATTGTATCCTCTTTGTCTTAATTTCTTTGGGTGAAG
>JBMYWO010000167.1:0-3822 GCA_049607505.1 Polaribacter sp. | reverse complement strand
CTTCATTGCGTCAAAGACCAAAAATCGTACTGTTTTAATGCTGATGAAATACTTGTAGAAGCAAAAACAGGTGCAAAAAGAATAATAAAAATTGCATTTAAACTTAAAAAAGCTCCTGCGGGTATCAAGCCAAATAATTCAGTTGATCTATCTAAAATTCTATCTGCGTATAAGTTTAATGATGTGTAGGCTTGTTCAAATAATGACCAAAATATTACTGAAAATAAGATAAGTATTGTTAAAGCAAATAAACGCTCTCTTTGTATTTTATTACATTTGGTAAGGGCATACCATACAATATAAATTAACGATCCTGCGCCTGCCACCATTAACAAAACTTCAACAACACTGTGTCTTTGCACCATCTGCCAAACAACAAAAATGCCTAGGATGGCAAGTATGTATATAGTCCATTCATTGCTTAAACCTAAAGGCGATTTTTTCTTTAATAATGTTTCATCTTTTGCTTCCCCTTTGCCATAAAAATATTTTTTACCGTACGTAAAAGTAATTAGCCCTAACACCATACCTATACCTGCTGCTCCAAAACCATAGTTCCATCCATAATTTTCACCTAACCAAGCACAAATAAAAGTAGCTAATGCAGAACCTAAATTAATTCCCATATAAAAAATTGTAAACCCAGAATCTCTTCTAGAATCTCCTTTTTTATACAACTCTCCTACTATAGAGGATATGTTGGCTTTTAGAAAACCAACACCCATAATAATCAATGCCAATGAAAAATAAAATACTTGCAATGCTGAATCATCTCTTTCTATAATTCCAGCAGTCATTTCTTTTGCTGCTTCCCCTTCATACGCCATTCCTAGATGTCCTAAAACTAGCAGTATTCCTCCAAAAGTTACAGCCTTTCTAAACCCTAAATATTTATCGGCTAATAAACCACCAATTACAGGCATTGCATATACTAATGCAGCATAACTCCCAACAAGCAAATTTCCTTCAACATCGCTAAATAAATGATATTTCACTAGATATAAAATTAGTAGTGCTTTCATTCCATAAAATGAAAATCGCTCCCACATTTCGGTTAAAAATAGGACGTATAATCCCACTGGATGCCCAAGAAATTCCTTTTGTTTGTTGATTGAATCAGTCATAATTTATCCTTTAATTTCTATTGATTTATCTTTGTTTTTATTCAAATGTTCGTTAATAAAATTTGTCATTTTGGTGTATAAATTCAAACGCATATTGTCTCCTTTACGAATTCCGTGTGCTCTATCTGGAACAATAAACTGGTCAAATTGTTTATTAGCATCTATTAAAGCATTGGTCATTCTCATAGAATTTTGTACGTGTACATTATCATCTCCAGTACCATGCATTAATAAATAATTTCCTTCTAATTTATCTGCATAATTTATGGGCGAATTTTCATCATACCCAGCAGGATTTTCTTCAGGAGTTCTTAAAAAACGTTCTGTGTAAACGGTATCGTAAAATCGCCAAGAAGTAACAGGTGCAACGGCAATAGCGGTTGTAAAAATATCAGATCCTTTTAAGAGTGCATTTGTACTCATATGTCCGCCAAAACTCCAACCCCAAATACCAATATTATTTTCGTCAATATAAGAACGATCTGCTAATTTTTTGGCAGCAGCAATTTGATCTTCAGTTTCGTATTTTACCAAGTTTAGATAGGTAGATTTTTTAAAATCACTTCCTTTAAAACCTGTTCCTCTGCCATCTACACAAGCAACAATGATGCCTTGTTGTGCTAGCATGTTGTGCCAATAATCGTTCGCTCTATTCCAACGATTTCCAACTTGTTGAGAACCTGGTCCTGAATATTGAAATAGCAGCATCGGATATTTTTTGTTTGGATTAAAGTCAACAGGTTTTATCATCCACATATTTAATTCGTTTCCATTGATCTTAATCGTAGAAAATTCTTTGGGACTCATTTTATATGCTGATAATTCTTCTTTTAATGCAGCATTGTCTTTAATTACTTTTAGCATTTCACCTTCGCCAGAATATAATGAGTAAATGGGTGGAATTTCTGAAGTGGAATGTGTATTGATAAAATAGTTTAGATTTTTACTAAAGGCAGCCGTATTTCTTCCAACTTCGTTGCTCAACAGTTTTTTGTTTTTTGCGTCTAATCCAATAGCATACACACCCCTGTTGATAGAACCGTTTTCTACAGATTGATAGTAAATGGTGTTTTTTTCTCTGTTAAAACCGTAATAATTAGTTACTTCCCAATTTCCTTTGGTTACTTGATTGATGAGTTTTCCGTTAGCATTATAATGATAAATATGATTGTATCCGTCCTTTTCACTTGTCCAGATAAAACTATTATCGTCTAAAAAAGTAAGATTGTTAGTAATATCAATATAGGCTTTGTCCGTTTCGTTTAAAATAATTTTGGCACTTCTAGTGGTAGTATTAATTGCATACAACTTTACATTATTTTGATGTCTATTTAAGGTCGTAGCCACAAGAATATTCGCATCATTAGACCACTTAATTCTTGGAATGTATTCGCAATTTCCTACATCAATTTTTTTAGAATTTTTGCCATTTACATCGTATATATGTAGGCTAACGTTCGCATTTTTTTCGCCAGCTTTTGGGTATTTAAAAACCTGTTGGGTTGGGTATTTTTCTGTACCCATAATATCCATAGAAAATGTTGGGACATCAGTTTCGTCAAAACGTAAAAAAGCCAAATAGTTACTGTCTTTATTCCATTGAAAAGCTCTTACAAAAGCAAATTCTTCTTCATATACCCAATCTGTAATTCCGTTGATAATACTATTAAATTTACCGTCTTTTGTAACTTGAGTTACAGTATTGGAAGCTAGATTTTTAATATAAATATTGTTATCCTTTGCATACGCAATTTTTTGATTGTCAGGAGAAAAAACAGGTTCTTGAATTTCTTTACCAATCAAACTCAATTTTTTTGAAGCAATATCATATTCATAAAAAGTACCTTTGGACGAACGTCTGTATATTTTTTTAGAATCAGTACCTAGTATCAACTTGGTTTCATCGTCATTAAAACGATACGAAGAAAAAGAAGCTATGTTTTTTAAATTTTTACTGTTGACAATCGTTTCCACTTTTTCTAATGTTTTGTAGCTATATTTATCTACAGTGGTAGCTATTGAATCTTTATTTAACAAAGAATAAAAATTGCCATTCATAGAATTTAAGGCATTCATTTTTTCGGGTGAAAATGTCCCATTCCAAATTTCTTCTAGGGTAATTTCTTTGGTTCCTGTTGTATAGTTTGATGTAGTAGCTGTCGTATTTTCTTTACAATTAACAAAAAGGATGATCGTTGTTAAAATAAATAATTTTCTTATTACAGACTTCATTTTTTAATAAAAGTTTGTCAAGTTTACGGAAAAATCAGCAAAAAATATCTTAAAAAATGAGAAATCTTTATTATTAAGCGTCGTTAGAAATGATTGATTTATATTTGTTGTTGATAGAATATAGAAGATAAATGACTAAAATTATTTCAGGATTTTCAAAACTTACCAAAGAAGAAAAGATAAAATGGTTGGCAGAAAACTACTTCAATAATCAACCAAAAACTATACAAACAATCCAACAATATTGGAATACGGATGCCAATTTACAACAGTTGCATGATGATTTTATAGAAAATACCCTTTCTAATTTTTATATGCCTTATGGGGTGGCACCCAACTTTATAATTAACAATAAAGAGTATGCAATTCCGATGGTTATTGAAGAAAGTTCCGTAGTTGCTGCTGCTTCTTTGGTAGCAAAATTTTGGAGTACAAGAGGCGGATTTAAAACCACAGTTTTGGGAAC
>JBMYWO010000166.1:0-3837 GCA_049607505.1 Polaribacter sp. | reverse complement strand
TTCTGATACTCAGAAACTCTGTAACTTTAAAACACAATAAACGGTCGAAAAATAGTATTTTTGATTTTGATAGCATTGCTAAAGTAATGAAAAAACTTTCTTTTTTCTTTGTTGTAAATTAAAGTTGCGGGAATTGCACCACTCCAAGTTGAATCAATTGCTTTAATCCAAATATCTTCATTTGAATCATTTAAAAGGACAACTTTAGATTTTAATTTTTTTTTGTTGATAAAAGGAATTAATCGTTCTTCTATTTGTTTAGGAAAATCTAAACTCACCAAAAGAACCTCAACATTTTTATCTTGATATACTTCTTTTAATTTTTCAAAATAAGGAAGTTCTTTTACACAAGGCGCACACCAAGTTGCCCAAAAATTAACAACATATATTTTACCATCATCTTTATGTAATAAAGGTTTTAACTCTTTGTAGGTATAAGAACTTACAGTTGTTATTGGGATGAAATCATCTTTTTTTATTTCCTTCTTACAAGAAGAAAACACAAAAAACAATGCTAAAACAAGGATGGTTTTTTTTATCATTTTTTAAAATTACAAATAAGATTTCCTTCAGAAAAACAATTAACGAATTCTTAACATCTGTGATATTCAATTATGAAATATGAAGAAGGGGTAACTTTGCACAAAGAAGGCAAAAAAATAAAAGAAAATACAACTTTCTTATGGCAGAAAATAATAAAATGACAATTTGAAATGCACCCTATTGTCTTTTATTGTAGGATTACTTTTTCTTAATTTTTTATCATTAGAAATATTTTGGTAGCCTATGCTTTTTAATAATATTATCAATATTAAGAAGCATAGGCTACCAAAATCTTTATCTGATAATTTTATTAATGGAAGAAAGAGGAAGTAATGTGAAATTTCAATCAATTCTTTTCTTTCTATTAATCAAAAATACTTAATTCTTTTTGATAGCTATAGCCTTCTATTTCAGCAATATCTAAAATACTATGAAATAAGAAATCTGTTGTGAGTGAATCGTTTCTTTTTAACGTTAACTGATTTATTTTTAAAGGATAGGTTTTTTTGAAATTTTCTGAAAACCAAACCAACATTGCAGGGTTTTTAGAAGCCTCATGTTCTTGTGCATGCAACCACATACCGTCCTCTCCTAGGGTTTCTCCATGATCGGATAGATATATTAGTATGGTTTTCTTTGAAGATTTTTTTAGTTTTTCAATAAGTTCATTCAAAAAATAATCTAAATACAGAATTGTATTGTCATAAGAATTTATAAGCGCCTCTTTTTTTAAAGAACCCAAATGTTTGCTTGTAATAATTGGTTTAAAATATTGAAAATCCCTTTCAACTCTACTATTATAATACCAATGACTACCTATCATATGCAGGGTTGATATCCTGTTTTTATCAAATAAATTGTTTGTTTTAAAATGACTTAATAATTCTAGATCTTTCTTCTTTTTAAAACTTAAAAAAGAATGAAATTTATCAATAATAATTTTTGATGTATTAGAATAAATAATGTCTTTATAGCTTTTTTCTAAGGATTGATTTCCAATCCATTCAGTGTAAAAAGACGCTTTGTTAAGTACTGTATATAAACTAGTAAATTCGTAATTTTTCTGTTTGTTATTTATAGGTTTATCCGTTAAAATTTGAGGTAAACTTTGGGCTGTAAAAGTAAAAGGAGTATAAACTTTTTTAAAACTGACTATATTTTTTTGCTTGAATAACAGAGGAGTCGTATTCCTAGAATATCCATTTAAAAATAAGTGATCTGCTCTTACAGATTCGCCAATAACCAAGACTAAATGTAAATTTTCTTCCTTTGTAAAAGCATTTTGAGTTACCTCTTTTAATGTAACTTTTGGCTTGTTAAAATATTTAATTGTATTGAAATAAATATTATAAGGCAACCTGTTTTTAAACGCATCAAACTTATAATTTTCAACCAAAAAAAAGGTCACTATTCCCATAATAGAAATAAAAAAAAGAGGTGATTTTACACTACTTTTTTTTGTTTTTTTATGGTGTTTAAAAAAATATACGATACTAAATGAAGAAATTAATATATAAGACACAAATTGAAAACTAAAAACATCCATTGCTATATCAATGTTTGTTTCCAAAATTGCTTGAATCATCCCAACACCAATGGTTAAATCTTGGGTATAAACCCAAAAAGAAAAAAATGTTGCTATAATAAATAGTATAGGAAATAGAATTTTAAAGATTTTTTCTAGCAAACTGAATATGTAGATAAACCCAAATAAAGAGAAATGAAGTAAAAGAAAATGGATACTATAAGTAAAATTACCTTTTATACTTCCAAAAGGAAGATATATATAAGAGGCAATACTTATAAAAAATGCAATTAAAATTTGTAACTCTAAATGGAATTTAATCTCTTGTTTTAGCTTTGACTTTTCCATTTAAAATTTGTAAATATTTATTAATAAAAATGATTATTGGGTATAAAATAATTAATTGAATAACTACAAGAATTAATTTCTCAATTTCATTAAAATTAAAAGTTTTTGAACCCAAAAACAAAAGAAGAAAAAGTTTTATAACTGTTAATGTACGTATGTGCAAAGCTAAAATTGGAATTGTATTTTTTCCAAAAAAAGTTAAAAATCTAATTTTTTTTATGTTTTTAAATAACAACAACCAAAAAAAGATTGCAACACTTGCATTCAATAAAAATAATAATTCATTTCCATAAACAGATCTAAACATATCTACTTTTTCAACAAGAGTAAGAGAACAGACTAAATGGACAATAAACAAAACAAAAATTAATACAGGCTCATATCTAATTTTTTTCTTTAACAAAAAATCTTTTAAAAAGAAACTTGAAGAATAAAAAATTAAAGACACTAACGAAACATCTAAACTCCAAATAATATGTGTCTTAAAAACTTTGGGAATTAAAAACCCTAAACTCACTAAAAATAAAACACATAAAACTTGATGTTTCTTTTTCTTTAACTTTCTAATAAGTCCAAAAAACAAAAAACTGAAAAATATTGATGGTAAAAACCACATTGTAATTCCCCAATTCATATACTCATGTCCTCCTTGTGCATAAAATATACCCGTAAAGTTTTTTAGAACGCTTAAGTTTAAATTGCTAGAATCACCATATTTTCTACCAATAAAAAACCAAAATAGAAAAAGTAAAAAACTCCATAGAAAATAAGGTATTAAAATTTGTTTAGCTCTTTTTTTAATTATTCCAATATTTATTTGATTGGGATGAAATAAACCTCCAATAAAAAAAAATAGAGGCATATGAAAACTGTATATATAACTTTCAATATATGGTAAATTATGACCATAAATGACTAAAATAATACCAAAACCCTTAACTTGATCTATCCAACTTATTCTCTTTTTTCTGAATGTATCATTATTAATTTTCATTAAAAACTTAAATTTTTCTGGGTGTATAATTTAAAAATCAGCCAAAAAAGAAACAGACAAATTCCTTCCAGGAGCAGAAATTCCAGAAGCAAATTCTTTATAATGTTTATCAAATAGATTGCTAATACTTGCTTGTACAGAAAAGTTATTATTCACTAAATATCTTCCGTTTAATGCAACTGTAAACCAACTTGGTGAACCATAATATTTATTCATAGCCTCTGTTGCAGTGGCATCAATAATAGGGGTTTCTTCAACATTGTCTATACCTTCTGTAAAATTATAATCTGCTATATTTTTCTTACTATTAAAACGAATATTTGCGCCCAATTCAATGTTATCTTTTTTATAATTCAATTCAAATTGTCCAAATAATGGCGGAATAGAAGACATAGCTTCATGGGTGTCTTTTGTTCTTCCTTTAGTA
>JBMYWO010000165.1:0-3892 GCA_049607505.1 Polaribacter sp. | reverse complement strand
TCCAACTTCTCTTTTCATTTGCTCAAGTTAAACTAAATACGGAAACTACTTTTTAATTCCTAGATGATAAGCCTTACCTTTATTAGTGTTTTTAAACAATTAATAATATCTGTTATGCTTTCACGATAAGTTAATTGACCGAAAAACATACATAAATATTGTGACCAACATTTAAAATCTTTTGTCCGATAATTACCTCTATATTTGTCTACGCATTTATCAAATTCATACTTTGGGATAAGTGAAATAAATTGTGAGAAAATGAACTGTCCTTGGTGCATAACTTATTTGTATTTTGTTAAAAATCAAACAAGTTTAACTTTTTCAAATCAAAAAATTAAAAAATCATTCAAAAACACTATCAACAAAGGGATAACAAAGGTTTATTATTTCTTAACGCAATGCTAGTGTAATAAAAACGTATTTTCTGTAAAAAATTCATAGTCAAAAAGGTATTCATTATATTTGGCATTCAACTTAAAACAGTTTTATCATGGAAATGAATATTTTATTTATTGCAATTGCAGCATTAGTACCATTAGTAATAGGTTTTGTTTGGTACGGTCCTTTATTTGGGAATGCTTGGATGAAAGAAATGGGATTCACAAAAGAATCTATGGAAGGAAAAAACATGACATTGATATTTATATTGTGTTTTGTTTTTAGTTTTCTATTGGCTTTTGTTTTACAAACTTTAGTAGTTCATCAATGGGGTGTCTATTCTTCATTAATGGCAGAACCTGGGTTTGCAGAAGGAGTTGCAGGAGAAGCTACAACATACTTTAACAATTATATGGAAATGTATGGAGATAGGTTTAGAACTTTCAAACACGGGGCTTTGCATGGTTCTGTTTTAGGCTTATTTTTTGTACTTCCAATTTTAGCAATCATTGCAATGTTTGAAAAGAAAAGTGTAAAATATGTAGCTATAAATGCAAGTTATTGGATTGTAACATTAGCAATTATGGCAGGAATCGTTTGCCAATGGGTATAAATTATTGACTTCTAAAAAGTAAAAACCACGTTATATAACGTGGTTTTTTTTATGCTTTAAAATTTGATCAATACCCAACTTTTTCTCGTACTCTTTGCAAAACTTCTTGAGCTACAACTCTAGCTTTTTTTGCGCCAATAGCCAACGCTTCGTCAATTTCATGTTTGTTTTCCATAAAATGAATATAGCGTTCTCTGACAGTTGCAAATTTTTCAACAATCAATTCATATAGTGCTTGTTTTGCGTGTCCATAGCCATAATTTCCTCCTAAATAATTCGCTTTCATATTGGCAATTTCAGAGTCAGAAGCTAATAGTTTATAGAGTGCAAAAACGGTATCTGTATCAGGATTTTTTGGTTCTTCTAAACCTTTGCTGTCTGTTTTAATAGACATAATTTGTTTGCGCAATTTTTTATCATCCAAAAAAACAGTAATCATATTATTTCTTGACTTACCCATTTTTTCGCCATCCGTACCAGGAACTAATTTTGTATGTTCTTGCACTTTCGCCGTTGGCGGAATTAAAACATTGCCCACAATATGGTTAAATCTATTCGCCACATCACGTGTCATTTCTAAATGCTGTAATTGATCTTTTCCCACAGGAACTATTTCTGCATCGTACAATAATATATCTGCTGCCATTAGCATTGGATAAGTAAACAATCCAGCATTTACATCGGACAATCTATCTGCTTTGTCTTTAAAACTATGTGCCAAGGTTAGGCGTTGGTATGGAAAAAAACAACTTAAATACCACGTTAATTCGGTTACTTCTGGCACATCGCTTTGTCTGTAGAAAACAGTTTTGTTTATATCCAATCCGCAAGCTAACCAAGTTGCAGCAGTGCTATAGGTGTTCTCTCTTAAAGTTTTTCCATCTTTAATTTGTGTCAGAGAGTGCATATCTGCTATAAATAAAAAAGCTTCATTTTTAGGGTGATTTGCCATTTTTATAGCAGGTAAAATAGCTCCTAATAAATTCCCTAAATGCGGTGTTCCTGTGCTTTGTACACCTGTTAAAATTCTTGACATTAATTAGTTATTATCATTAAAAAATATACCTAAAATACCTAAATACTTTGTGAGAACAAAAATAAGGTTTTATGTAAGAAAACCAATCAAACAAAAGAATATTACTACATTTACTTAACGGCTTGAAAAAGAATATTTTTTAAGGATAATTAAAAAACTGATTTTACATTAATCAATTCTATGCGGTATATAAAAATTCCTTTTTTGCTAATTTGGCGTTTGTGGTTTTATATGCTAATGTTTTCAACCATTATTTTAATGACACCATTTTTGTTAATTTTAACAGCCAAAGAAGCGTATTATCCCACTATGTGGAAATTGATTCGAATTTGGTCTAAAATTCTTGTTTATGGAATGGGATTTCGTCTAAATGTTCAAATGGATGAAGCAATTGACAGGAACAAAAGTTATATGTTTTGCCCAAATCATGCTTCTTTAATGGATCCTTTTGTATTGATTCTTTTAAGTAAAAATCCAATTGTTTTTGTAGGAAAAAAAGAGTTGGTAAAAATTCCGATTTTTGGATTTTTCTATAAAAAAGCAGTTATTATGGTAGATAGAAGCAACCCTAAAAGTAGAAAAAGAGTGTATGAAATGGCAAAGAAAAGATTGCAAAATGGAATAAGTATGGCTATTTTTCCTGAAGGATTAGTTCCTGCTGAAAATGTTGTTTTAGCACCTTTTAAAAACGGAGCATTTGGTTTGGCTATAGAATTTGAAATGCCAATTGTACCTCAAGTGTATTATGATTGCAAACGCCTTTTTTCTTGGGATTTCTTAAAAGGAGGTCTAGGGGTTTTAAGGGTTCATCAACATAAATTTATTGAAACAAAAGATTTAGAAATTGATGATATGGAAAACCTAAAAGCACAAACTTTTAAGTTGATGCATACAGATTTATCAAATGATAAAAAGTATATGAAAGATACGAATAGAACAAGTGAATGAGTGAAAAACTAAATTACCAATATAGCAAAAAAGAAGAGAAATTAAATGTATTTACTCACGGATTTGGACTCATTTTAAGTGTCATTGCGTTCCCTTTTTTAATATTGAAATCATTCAACTTTGATGGATTTTGGAAGCCATTGAGTTTTATGATTTATGGACTAAGTCTTATCATTTTATACGCAGCTTCTACTTTTTATCACGCTTCTAAAAAACCATCAATAAGAAGAAAACTAAATATTTTTGACCACGCTGCAATTTATGTTTTAATTGCAGGTAGTTATACTCCATTTTGTTTGGTCGGTTTAGATTCTCAATTAGGTTGGTATATGTTTGTTTTTGTGTGGTTGTTTGCTTTGATTGGCATTATTCTAAAATTATTTTTTACAGGAAAATATGATATAGTTTCTACAGCAATGTATTTATTAATGGGCTGGCAAGTGGTTTTTTTTATAAAACCATTGGTCAATAATTTGTCAACAAACGAATTGCAATTACTAATTTTGGGAGGTGCTTTTTATACCGTTGGAGCCATTTTGTATTCCATTCCTAAAGTAAAATACAATCATGCTATTTTTCATGTTTTTGTTTTATTGGGAAGTTTAAGCCATTTTTTAGGAATTTATTTTTTGTGAAAATTTATTGGTCTCAAAAATAGTTAAAACTATGCACTTTAGTGCATTTCGCTTTAGCTTCTAAAAATTTTATCTTTGTTGAATGTCAAATCAGCGAGTAAATGGTCATACAGTTTCTAGATTAACGGTTCATATTGTTTGGAGTACAGGTAATATTACAGATAAAATGGTAAATGAATATTTAGAACATCATCGTAAAACAGGAAATGATAGTAATAATTTCATACTTGAGTAAGCCAGTCAGATTCCAGTCACCTGAGGGTTTAACAAAAAAATAAT
>JBMYWO010000164.1:3574-3941 GCA_049607505.1 Polaribacter sp. | reverse complement strand
TCTTTTAACTCATCATATTTTAGGTTTTCTAATTGTTCTAAAAGTTTTGAAAAATCGTTTGATTTAGATATTGGAGTTATTCTAGTTTCAGTTTCAAAATATTCTTTTTTATAATCTTCAACTTCATTTATTTTTTCATATTCTGTAACTAACTTGTTTCTAAATTCAAATGTGTATAATTCATTTTTATAAAAAATAGTAGAATTTTTTTGAAGATAACCATAAATACCCCAATCTCTTAATCCTTTAAAAAACTGCTCATTATTGTGAAACTCACTTTGTTTATCAACATCAACTGCATAATTAACAATATAAGAAAAATACCTACAAATACTCAAAACTTTAGCTACAGTACTTTTACCCGTAG
>JBMYWO010000164.1:0-3564 GCA_049607505.1 Polaribacter sp. | reverse complement strand
CCAATAAGCACCGTAATTTTCCCTAAATCTAAATCAACAGATTTTATAGGTCCAAAGTTTTTTATGGTGAGTTTTTCTTTCAATGAATATCTAAATTAGTCATTTTTCCTTTGTCATTTGTGTTTTTTTGACGCCAAAATTTCAATGATAGGATTCTATCTTTATTTAAATTCTAAATAATTAGTTTCAGAATATTTTACTTTATGTTTCTGTTTGAAATATTCTCTTCTATCTTGATCTCCTGTCATAACAACCCTGCTATTCTTCTTGTTCCTAAAATTCATTATTGCAAATAATTTCATAGTAGATAAAAAAGGATATTTATCTAAATAAAATGGAATTGTATCATCAAACTTGTCTTTTGCAGATTCTCTTTCTTCTTTTTTTCTTGTTAGATTACCTACATCTTTCGCTTCAATAAAATAAAAACTATTTTTAAAAGCCAAAACCCAATCACACTTTTTTAAATGATTTTGTGTCATTAAACAACCATCATTTTGAAAAAAGTTAACAATTTTAGATGAATTATTAACTATTTCAAGATTCCATTTTTCTTCTTTTTTGGCAAAAATTGGTTTCTTTGCTGTGTGATTATCATAAACATAATATTCACCTTGTTTTAAAGGATAAGAACATTTTTCATCTAAAAGAGATACGATCATTCTATATCCAATAATTTTTCAAATTCATCATTCATTTCATCAGAAACATCATCAATAATATTGCTGCTAATTAAACCTGTTTCTTCGTTAAAAATATCAAATGCTTCCCCTTCTTTAAGTTCATAAACGCTTAAATCTTTTGGGTCTAGCCAAGAATTTTTTCCTATAATGTTACTTGTTTCTTTTTCGTTTATTTGTCCTCGCTTATGAGCTAATAATAAATCATTAATTGCAGATAAAAAATAAGGACTATGCGTTGGAATTAAAAAAGAATGTTTGTTAACATTTATATTTTCAACAAAAAAAGACATCAATTTATTTTGAACTTTTGGAAAAAGGTTTAATTCTGGCTCTTCAATAATAAAAGTTTTTCCTCTTCTTTCTCTCTCATTATAATATTTTACAGCTAAAACAATAGGAATTGTTGCTTTGTAACCACTTGCAGCGTTATGTAATTCGTAATAACTTTCTTCATCTTCTTTTTTGATATAACCAATATTGTTCTCATTTTTATAGATTAATGATAAAGGCTTTATAGATGTTTCTTTAAATTTTGTAGCAATTCTACCCAACTTACCTAAAGCATCTAATTCTGCATCAGAAATTAACAAACCTTTTCCAAAAGAGATGCTTTGTAATCCTCTTTCCGTTGGAATAAACAAAGGGTTGTCCATTACTTTTTTTACATTTAATCTAAAAAACAGTTCATTAGGATACCATCCTTCTGCATAAAAAATCTCAATATTTGAAGTTTCTGCGTTATTTTTTTCATAATCTCTTAACTCTTGTACCTCATTAAGTAATTCTTTAAATTTTGTTGATTTTGATTCTATTTTAGTTTTATGAGTATCATCATTTATAAGTTTATACTCAAAAATATAATCTTCATTCTCATAAAAAATATAAGAACCAGTTTTTATATACCTATTAAGTCCCCAGTATTCTAATCCTTTTGAAAAGTATGGATTATACTGATACTCACTCTGCTTTTCTCTATCAGCAGCATAATTAACGATATAAGAAAAGTACCTACACATACTCAAAACTTTAGCCACAGTACTTTTCCCAGTAGCCTGTTCACCAATAAGCACCGTAATTTTCCCTAAATCTAAATCAACAGATTTAATAGGACCAAAGTTTTTTATGATAAGTTTTTCTTTCAATGAATATCTAAATCAGTCTATTCTCTATATTTCTTTACTCTATTTTCTATTCTCTTCAAGTCTATTTATAACTTCGCTGCTTCAACTCAATATCCTTAAACTCTAATTTCTCTTTATGCAAAACGGCATCTGCGGGTTCGCCTTTATATTCCCAAGCAGAAACATAGGCATAGTCTTTATCATTACGTTTTGCTTCCCCTTTTTGTTCTCCGTCCAATTCTACAGATTCTTCTCTAAAATGACCTCCACAAGATTCGTTTCTATTTAGAGCATCTTTAGCAAATAATTCTCCTAGCTCTAAAAAATCGGCTACACGACCTGCTTTTTCTAGCTCAGGGTTCATTTCATTAGCCTCTCCTGGAACCGTTACGTTTTTCCAAAAATCCTCACGTAAGGCTTTAATTTCAGTCATGGCTTCTTGTAAGCCTTTTTCATTACGAGACATTCCGCATTTTTCCCACATAATTTTTCCTAATTTTTTGTGGTAATAGTCAACCGAATGTGTTCCTTTATTATTGACGAAAAAATCTAAACGTTCTTTCACAGTATTTTCTGCTTCTTCAAACTCTTTGGTTTCTGTAGAAATTTTTCCAGTTCTAATATCATCAGCCAAATAATCGCCTATGGTATAAGGTAGTACAAAATAGCCGTCTGCCAAACCTTGCATCAATGCAGAAGCACCCAATCTGTTGGCACCGTGGTCAGAAAAATTTGCTTCACCTATACAATAACATCCTGAAATTGTGGTCATTAAGTTATAATCTACCCAAACACCACCCATGGTATAATGTACAGCAGGATAAATCATCATAGGTGTTTTATATGGATCTTGATCTACAATTTTATTGTACATCTGAAATAAGTTTCCATACTTCGCCTCTACAATGGCTTGCCCAAGTTCATATATTTTTTCTTTAGAAGGATTTAAAACATTGTTGATTTTAGCTTGCTCTTTTCCATAACGTTGTATGGCAGAAGCAAAATCTAAATACACAGCTTCACCCGTTGCATTTACCCCATAGCCTGCATCGCAACGTTCTTTTGCAGCCCTTGATGCTACATCACGTGGCACTAAATTACCAAATGCAGGATATCGTCTTTCTAAATAATAATCTCTTTCATCTTCAGACAAATCAGTTGGTTTTTTACTTCCTTCCCTTATTGCTTTTACATCCTCCAAATTTTTTGGCACCCATATTCTACCATCATTTCTTAGAGATTCTGACATCAATGTTAATTTTGATTGATAATCTCCTGAACGTGGAATACAGGTTGGGTGAATTTGCGTATAACACGGATTTGCAAAATACGCTCCTTTTTTATGGATTTTCCAAGACGCAGTTACGTTAGAACCCATTGCATTGGTGGATAAAAAATAGACATTTCCATATCCGCCAGAGGCGATAACAACTGCATGTGCCGAGTGGCGTTCAATTTCTCCTGTTACTAAATTACGGGCTATAATTCCACGTGCTTTTCCGTCCACCACAACCAAATCTAGCATTTCATGACGGTTAAACATTTCAATTTTTCCACGAGCAATTTGTCTATTCATTGCTGAATAGGCACCTAATAATAATTGTTGACCCGTTTGTCCTTTCGCATAAAAAGTTCTAGAAACTAACACGCCACCAAACGAACGATTGTCTAACAATCCGCCATAATCTCGGGCAAAAGGAACTCCTTGTGCCACACATTGATCGATAATATTGGTAGAAACTTCTGCCAAACGATGTACG
>JBMYWO010000163.1:0-3947 GCA_049607505.1 Polaribacter sp. | reverse complement strand
GTATGTTCCATAATATTGCTAATATAAACATTTCAACTGATTTAATCCACTACCCTAAAATGGTATCTAAATCTATTTCTGATTGTATAGACCAGATAATTTGCTCATAGTTTTTTGCCATATCATTGATTGGCATATTTTTGACGCATTTCTGAATGCGTTTTAAACGCTCCTTTTTCGATAGATTTTATAGCTTCTTTGTTGTTTTCTATGATATCAGTTTTAGTAAGAGGCTTCCCTTTAAGAGTATAAACTATACTATTAGATTCATTAGAGAAACCCTCTTTATAAGTTTGGTGTAAAGCATTTACCATACGCAAAAACTTCTCATCAGATGAGTTAATGATATCAACTAATTTATTTTTTAATTCTATTGTACTCATAATAATAAGTGATTACTTAAACGAATATACATAATTTATTTGATTTTAATACAGTACGAATCATTCCAAATAAAATTTACGAGATACATATTAGATAGTTAAAAGACAATTATTTAGCTTTGAAAAACCCTACTTCTTGGTTTGCTGTTTAGCAATCTGCATATTTTGCCATTCTTCAAAACGATGCTGATGTTTAAATCTATTGTGAGACCAAAGGTAAAACTGAGGTTGTTCTTTAATTTTTTTTTCTGTTAACTGAATGTATTTTTTAGTGATTTCATAGTTTTTATACTTTTTCGGATTGTCTGTAATTAACTCAAATTCAGTTTCATAATAACCTCTTTTAATTTTTTTTGTGGTATAATTTAGAAATACTAAATCAAATTTTTTAGCAAGTATTTCTGGACCTGAATGTACGGGAACTTTTACACCAAAAAATTCAGTCCAATAAAGAGTTCTTTCTACAAGTGGAGATTGGTCGCTTAATAAAATATATATTCCCTGAATATTATTGGTATGATTATAGAAAATTCTCTTAACTGCTCGGTGAGTTTTTATTCCAATACCTCCAAATTTCTCTCGTACATCTTTAAGCATTTTTTCAAAAAATTCATTTTTTAATTTTTTATAAGCACAAAAAACGTTTACATCAAAAAGCAATGGTAAGTTAAGAGACCATTCCCAATTTGCTTGATGAGCACCAACTAAAGCAATACTTCTTCCTTCTTGAACAAATTCGTTTATCAGTTCAAGATTTTTGTATTTGTATCGTTTTAAAACTTCATTTTTAGAAATTGAAAATGACTTTATACTTTCTACAAACAAATCAGCAAAATGCTTAAAAAATTGTTTAGCAATTTGTTTTTTTTCTTTTTCAGTTTTTTCAGGAAAAGCATAAGAAATGTTTTGCAACACTACCTTTCTTCTATATTTAATTAGATAATAAATTATTAGGAAAAAAAAATCAGATAGTATATATAAAATCCGCATTGGCAATTTAGAAAATAGCCAAATTAGATGATATATAATTGCAAAAGCAAAAGATTGCATAAGGTTTTTTATAGCACAAATATCAGTATTTAAATTTGATTAGGAATAGTAAAAACGAAGAGATTTTGTTATGTTTGCTATCTTATGGGAAATATAAATCAAGCTGTTTTATTGCTTATAGTTGCCAATGTTCTGGTTTCTATGAAAGGATTCAATGAATACTCTTTTTTAGACAAATACAAGTTTCAAGTAAGTAGAATTTTAGGTGGCGAAAAAATTAGAATGTTAACTTCTGGTTTTTTGCATGTAGATTGGATTCATCTAGGATTTAACATGTATGCTTTGTATTTATTTGGAGATATTGTTGCATTAAAACTAGGAATTCTAAATTTTCTGTTGATTTATTTTGGTAGCCTATTAGCTGGAAATGCGTATTCTTTGCATTATCATAAAAAAGAACCTTATTATAGTGCAGTGGGTGCATCTGGGGCAGTTTCAGGCATTGTTTATGCATCCATATTATTATACCCAGAAATGGAATTGTTTTTATTCTTTATTCCAATACCCATTCCAGGGTATATTTTTGGTGTAGGTTATTTGTTATATTCCATTTATGGAATGAAAAAACAGTTGGGAAATATTGGGCATTCTGCGCATTTAGGTGGTGCAATAGGAGGTTTTGTTTTAAGTTTGATTGTAAATCCGAACCTGTTTGTTACTAATAGAATGATGGTAATTTTATTGGCAGTACCTATAGTTTTACTATTACTTTTTGGTAATAAATTAAGGGATTTGTAGCTTGAAGAGCAGGGTAGTGGAATGCCTGTTATTCTTGTGTAATTGTTGCGTTAACATTAATAAGTATTATATGTTCAAAATAAATTTTTATTGTTACTCCGAAATTCATAATTAATGTCAAATACTATTGAATTTAATACAAATTCTATACATCCTAAAATTCTATTAAGTTTATATAGAAACATGCTAAAACCTCGATTGATTGAGCAAAAAATGTTGCTACTTCTTAGGCAAGGTAAAATTTCTAAATGGTTTTCTGGAATTGGTCAAGAAGCTATTTCTGTGGGTGTTGCATCTGCATTACACAAAGAGGAATATATATTGCCTATGCACAGAAATTTAGGTGTATTTACAACACGAGAAATTCCTTTATATCGACTGTTTTCTCAATGGCAAGGAAAAGCAAACGGATTTACAAAAGGACGTGATAGGAGTTTTCATTTTGGAACGCAAGAATACAATATTGTAGGAATGATTTCACATCTAGGCCCTCAATTTGGTATTGCAGACGGAATTGCTTTGGCAAATAAACTGAAAGGAAATGAGCAAGTTTGTGCCGTGTTTACTGGAGATGGGGGAACAAGTGAAGGTGATTTTCACGAAGCTTTAAATGTTGCATCTGTTTGGAATTTACCCGTGTTGTTTTGTATAGAAAATAATGGTTATGGACTTTCTACGCCAATTTCTGAACAATTTAATTGCAAAAATTTGGTAGATAAAGGGATAGGTTATGGTATGGAAAGTTATTTTATTGATGGTAATCATTGTATTGAAATCTATACCAAAGTTTCTCAAATAGCAGAAAGTGTACGACAAAACCCTCGTCCAATTTTGATTGAATTTAAAACCTTTAGAATGCGAGGTCATGAAGAGGCGAGTGGTACAAAATATGTTCCGAATGAATTGATAGAAGCGTGGTCTAGAAAAGACCCAATTGCCAATTTAAAAACCTATTTAGTAAAAGAAAATATTTTAACTGAAGCAATTGATACTGAATATCAAACAGAAATTAAAACAGCAATTGAAGACCACTTACAGATAGCTTTTAATGAAGAAAAAATTAGTCCAAATATAGATACAGAATTGAATGATGTATTTAAACAGTCTCATTTTCAAGAAATTATACCTAGTTCAAATACAAAAAATATTCGTTTTGTAGATGCCATTTCAGATGCTTTAAAGCAATCTATGGAAAAACATAATGATCTAATTATTATGGGACAAGATATTGCAGAATATGGCGGTGTTTTTAAAATTACCGAAGGATTTGTAGAGCAATTTGGAAAAGAACGTGTTAGAAACACACCTATCTGCGAGTCTGCTATTGTTTCTGCGGCGTATGGATTATCTATAAATGGAATGAAAGCGATTGTAGAAATGCAGTTTGCAGATTTTGTTTCTTCGGGTTTTAATCCTATTGTAAATTTATTAGCAAAATCACATTATCGATGGAATGAAAAAGCAGATGTAGTTGTTAGAATGCCTTGTGGCGGTGGGGTAGGAGCGGGGCCCTTTCATAGCCAAACCAATGAAGCTTGGTTTACAAAAACTCCTGGGCTAAAAGTAGTATATCCAGCGTTTCCACAAGATGCAAAAGGCTTATTAAATGCTTCTATTAATGACCCAAATCCTGTATTATTTTTTGAACATAAGTCCCTGTATCGTTCAGTATATCAAGATGTTTCTGACAATTATTTTACCATTGAAATTGGGAAAGCCCATCTTTTAAAAGAAGGAAATGAAATAAGTATTATCAGTTATGGTGCAGGAGTTCAT
>JBMYWO010000162.1:0-3981 GCA_049607505.1 Polaribacter sp. | reverse complement strand
CTTTTTGGTGCCTCAAATGACATTCAATAATAAATAATCATTTTGTTTATGACACCACCAAAAAAATAACTACTCTATACATTACCCTACTTTTTTAGGAAGATTTAGTGAGGTTATCAAATTGCCTAAAAAAATTCATGAACTCATCTTATACGCAAAGCAAAAATATTGATGACTAAAAATTTAGAAATCGCTACAATTGGAGGCGGATGTTTCTGGTGTACAGAAGCTGTTTTTCAAGAAATAAAAGGCGTAGAAAAAGTAGTTTCGGGGTATGCTGGCGGGAATGCTCCCGGCAAACCTACGTATAGAGAAATCTGTTCAGGACTGACAGGACATGCAGAAGTAATTCAAATAACTTTTGATACTAATACAATCTCTTATCAAGACATTTTAGTCATTTTTATGACTACGCACAATCCTACAACGCTAAACCAACAAGGGGCAGACAAAGGAACACAATATAGGTCTGTCATTTTTTATCATAATGAGCATCAACAGAAAATAGCGAAGGAAGTTTTAACTCAAGTTCAATCTTATTATGATGATAAAATTGTAACAGAAATACGTCCTTTACATATTTTTTATGAAGCTGAAGTTGAGCATCAAAATTATTATAGAGAAAACTCACAACAAGGATACTGTAGTTTTGTGATTGCTCCAAAATTATCAAAATTAAGAAAGCTACATGCGGATAAATTAAGGTAGTTTTTCTAGTGAAAACGAAAAATTTTGTTTTGGGTTTGGTGTATAAAGAGCGTACAACAAATTTCCACAAATTGAAATTTTAATGACTTTTCCACAAAAACGGAAATTTGTTGTACCTCCTTTCCATAAAATTAGAATAAGCAAAAAGAATATTTTTTATTACATTTATCCAGTCTAATTTTAACCAAACTTTAAATAACTATGAAAAAATCTATTTTACTTCTTATCGGTGTTTTCACCTTAACTTTTAGCGCAAAAGCTCAAGATGGCTTTGAGAATATCTTTCTAGCTGATGTAGCCGATTCTAAAAAAATATTACAAGCGTATTTTGCTCCAGGAATGGAAGGCTTTATTACTAGTATGAATAGCGGGTGGGCACATACCGCTAAAGTCTATAAAACTCTCGGGTTTGGTATCTCAATTGGTGCAAGCGGGGCATTTATTAAATCAGAAAAAGAGTTATTCAATATTAATGCATTGGGCTTAACTTCTGTAACTTCTACTTCACCAACGGCTTCTACTATTGGAGGTCCAAGTACTTCAACCACTATGACAATTAATACAACAATTGATACACCAATTGGTCCACAAGCTGGTTCTACAAATATCCAATTTCCAGGAGGTGTTGATTTATTGTACAATGCTGTACCTGCACCTATTGCTCAATTAAATGTTGGCACACCGTGGAAAATGGATGTAATGTTGCGATTTATCCCAAAAATTAAGATCGGTGAAAATGATAACTCTGTAAATATGTTAGGGCTAGGTCTTAAGAAAGAAATTACAAGTTGGTTTGGCCCCATAGAAAACATCCCACTACATGTTTCTTTATTAGCAGCCTATACAACTATGGATGTTAATTATAGGATTAATGATCAAAACTCTGGAGAACTTCTAGTTCAAAATGCTTTAACAACATTTAATTTAAAAGCGTTTACAGTTCAAGCAATTGCGTCATTAAACTTTCCTGTTATAAACCTTTATGGAGGTATTGGCTATAACACTGGTAGTTCTACCTTCAATATAGATGGAACTTTTACAGGTGTTTATGCAACTGGTTTTCCACCACCTAACGCTACAGTTACCAAACCTTTAGCTGTTCCATCTAATTTAGACTTTGAATCTAGAGGATTTAGAACAACGCTTGGTGCTAGATTGAGTTTAGGATTCTTTAATTTTTTTACAGATGTTACATTGCAAGAGTACCCTACACTATCAGGAGGGTTTGCATTTGACATACAATAAAAAGTAGTATTGATTTGATGAAAAAGACATCGTTTTACGATGTCTTTTTTTAGTGTATACAATCATTTATTTTCGATTATTTATCATACTTTTGTAAGAGGTAAATTTAACTAAATAAAAATTAAATATATGAAAGTTACAGTTGTAGGCGCAGGTGCGGTTGGAGCAAGTTGTGCAGAGTACATAGCGATTAAAAATTTTGCTTCTCAAGTAGTTTTATTAGATATTAAGCAAGGATATGCAGAAGGAAAAGCAATGGATTTAATGCAAACAGCTTCTTTAAACGGATTTGACACAAAAATTACTGGAACTACAAACGATTATTCAAAAACAGCAAATTCTGATATTTGTGTAATTACTTCTGGAATTCCAAGAAAACCAGGAATGACTCGTGAAGAGTTAATTGGAATCAATGCTGGCATTGTAAAATCTGTTTCTTCTAGCCTAGTAGAACACTCTCCAAATACAGTTATTATTGTTGTTTCTAACCCCATGGACACTATGACCTATTTAGTACATAAAACTACTGGATTGCCAAAAAACAGGATTATTGGTATGGGTGGTGCTTTGGATTCTGCTCGTTTTAAATATCGATTGGCAGAAGCTTTAGAAGCTCCAATTTCTGATGTAGATGGAATGGTCATTGGAGGTCATTCTGATAAAGGCATGGTACCTCTCACACGTTTGGCTACTAGAAATTCTGTTCCAGTTTCTGAATTTATTTCCGAAGAAAGATTAACACAAGTAAAAGAAGATACCAAAGTGGGTGGTGCAACTTTAACAGGTTTATTAGGAACTTCTGCTTGGTACGCACCAGGTGCTGCAGTTTCAGGATTGGTACAAGCAATTGCTTGTAATCAAAAGAAAATATATCCTTGTTCTGTACTGTTAGAAGGTGAGTATGGTTTGAATGATTTATGTATTGGAGTTCCCGTTGTTTTAGGTAAAAACGGAATTGAAAGTATTGTAGAAATCAATTTAAGCGATGCTGAAAAAACACATTTACAAGAGTCTGCCATTGGTGTTTCTAAAACAAACGGATTATTGGAAGTATAGTTAGAGATTTGTTTTTAAGAATTAATGAATTGACGTAAGACTATAAGACGGTTAAGGCTTTTATACGTAAACTCAAATTAATTAGTGGCTAAAACCAAGAATTTATAAGTGTGCTAATCAAATAAATTGCACTTGATTTAATTCTGTACCAAAGCTATGTAAACTTTTTTCAATTTTTTCAATAGTACGTTTACTTGGTGTTCTGTGTCCATTTAAATAATGGCTTAATTGCCCTTGAGCAACACCCGTCAAACGCTCTAAACCTGCAAGTGTAAGTACTTTGCTATAATATTCTAAAAATGAAGCTACGTCATATTTAAAAGAAAAACTTAAGTTGGTAGGAAAATCTTTACCTTCTTCTGTATATACTTCTTTAATATCTGCTAAAGATATATTAAAATCTTCTATTGCTTCCTGTACGTTAGTTCCTTCGCCAAATAAGCCAAAATTTATGGCATACTCTTTATTTGGATTAATAACCAATTCGTAACGGTTATCAGATTTTTGTATTATTACTTCTAATTCCATATTGTTAGTTTAAAATTATGCTATAGTGTAACCCCTGATTGTTTTTCTATTGCTTTTTTTGTACCTGTTCTAGCTTCTTCTTTGTTATGTCTAGAAACAGGAAAGATGCTTCCAGTTATGGGGCTATGCCATAATTCGTGACGTTTACCCTCTTTTTTTAAAAAGCAACCTGCTTTTTTAAGTTTCCGTTTAATTTCTGAATATTTCATCTATTTGATTGACACATATCAAAAATAATGATATTAATATTAATATCAAAATAAAAAAGTAAAAATTAGGACTATTTTATAAATCCCTCTATTTAGAAACATCTGGGATTGTACAGGCTTTGTTTTTTGATTTAAATGATGCTATTAATCTCTATGACATTTATGAAAACGAATGTCTAGCTGGGTGTACGACAAATTTCCCTTTAAGCTGCAATTTGACATAATTTTTTGACTT
>JBMYWO010000161.1:0-3986 GCA_049607505.1 Polaribacter sp. | reverse complement strand
CGCCCAGTATCCGTTGTAAGAAACATGTAAAAAACAACTTCGTAAGCCAACGCCAGAATCAAACACACAACAATAATAGTTGAATTGTTGTAGAAGCGTTTTGACTACAACAATTATTGATTTATATAACATGTTGTGTTAAAAACACAATAGTATGACAAAAGAATCAGGACGTAAATGGGACGGTAAATCTCGTATATCCAACGATAACTATAGGAAGCGTTGGAATGAAATATTCAATAAACCAAAGAACCAAAAAATAGATGGGTGTACCAAAAAGACTAACAGATCAGCAAATAAAATTTGCTAACTTACTTGTAACAGAGGAAGGTAGAAAGACAGCCACTCAGTGTGCAATAGAAGCTGGCTACTCAAAAGAATGGGCTAGACAGTCTGCAAGTATTTTACAGAATCCCAAAAAATATCCACTCGTAGTTAAATACATAGGTGAACTCAGAGAAGAACTACAAAAGAAATACGATGTAACTTTTGGTAGTCACGTATCTGAATTAGCTAAATTAAGAGATGAAGCTAGAGAGAAGAAAGCTTGGTCCGCTGCAGTTAATGCAGAAGTTGCGAGAGGAAAAGCTGCGGGTTTGTATATTGAGCAGAAGATAATCCGAACAGGTAAGCTAGAAGACTTAACAACAGAAGAATTAGAAGCACGTATGAAACAAATAATGGAAGATTATTCTCCGATCTTAGAAGGTGTTGAAGTAGAAGAGTTGAAAGAGAAAGTACGGCAAATCCCAAAATTATCTGGAGAAAAGAAACAGGATCCATCAGATCAAGACTCTCTCCATCTTAAGAATGCAACCGATGGGGAAGACGTTCCTGTCGCTGAATAATTCATCTTTAGTTTCATAACTAGCAAACGTTCTAATATTTTTTCTATCCTTCTCATACACATATGCATGAGTAACCATGATTGATGGAAGCATTCCAGAAAATTCATGCGCCGTTGCGTGTCCACTGTCACCAGTTATATCTGCCCAGGTTATTTTATAGAAGTAATAACGCTTCTTGTTTATTACCACGTGTTTATACTTGCTTTTCTTCGGTGTCATTCTAGTCCAATTTTTTCCATAGAGATTTTTTTCCAATATAGCACTTAGAGGTGAAACTCAAAAACTTTTCTCGCGTAGGGAAAATGTAACATTGTAACACCGTGTAACATTGATGAATGTTACACAGAATTGACCTAAAAGCATTGATAATACTATCTTTTTTGTCTGTGTAACGTGTGTAACATGATTTTTGTGTAAATTTTTTTTTTTTCAAAAACACATTTGGAAAAATGTTACTATGGATACAAAATATACTCATAAATTCTATATTTTACCGTATTTATCTACTCTTTCGAGCCATTTCCATGTATATTCCTGGAATTCCTTGTCTCTTGCTTCAAACTTCTGGAAGTAGTTATCCTTGGTGCACATCAATACTACCCCAGATTGTATGTTCGTACCATATACATGGTTATGAGCCATGGCGTATGCTGCCAGCTGCAAGAAGTAATCTTCAATCCACTCCTTACGTTTTGGCTTGTTTGATTGTTTAAAGTCTATTATACTTTCGCGTCCATTATAAATACCAGCCAAATCTGTTGCACCTGCATATAAACCTGGATAGTACACAGTAATCTCAGATCCCCATATTTCCTCTAATTGACCCCTGATGCCTGATTCCAGGATCACGTTGGCCATAGACCCTGCCTGTTGCCCCAAATCGCTAAAATCAGCATGGTTTTGACCCAGCAAATAGCCTTCTAGAATCCTATGCATAATAGTTCCTCTGTTCGCTGCTTCATTCTTAATTTCTTCTGCCTTATTTTCGCCAACATTCTGCCTCCATTTAGACAATATTGCCTTCTTTTCGTCAGATTGTGTAGCTTGTAGAATAGTAGTAACAGATGGCAGTTTCTGCTCACCTATTTCATAGTGCCGTTGATCATTAACCAAGGACCTAATTGAGGCAGGATAATCAAACTTTTTGTTCCATTGTATCATGATAATTTATCGTTTGTTTCTTTAATCATTTTTAAAATTTCATTTCTCATCAAAATATTTTTTATATTCTTTAAACAACATTTAGATTCCAATATTTTAAATTTAAATTTGATCCTAAACTAATCTTAGCTTCTTTCATTTCCTGTTTTGATGAAATTTCATTAGAGTATATCTTAATACCTTTTTCATTTTCATAAACATCACTATGTGATTTAAAAACAATTGATCGTAAATTTTCAATATTTTTAGGTAGTTTTCTTTCTTCTCCATTATAAACTATACCTATTTTAAAAAAATTATTTAACTTACTTTTATTTGAATCTATTATTTTACAAACTAAAAAAGGATTGTCATATTTTCTAATTATTTTTTCTACCTTTACTTCTATGTAAGTAGGTGTTTTACCCATAACTGTATGTGTTGGAATGAGTCTTTCCATTGGATTTGAATCAGTTAAAGATATTGTCTTTTTAACTAAATTAGGTATTTGACTTGATTTATAATGATATGGATATTCTTTATTTTTATTAAAATGTGGATATGTTTTTATACAAATATCTAGACTATCTGTGATTCCATTTTTTAGATTAAAAACAAAAGGAATATCTTCATACTCTTTTAAATATCCAAAATATTTATATTTATTGTAAGTTTGATCACTTAAAAGTTTTTTAGTTTTATTTAAAATATCACCAGATCCTTTATAGATTTCATAAGCCTTTATTAAAGGAGAATATGAATTTTCATTATCTGTTATCCATTCATTTATTTCTTCTACACTAAAATCTCTTACATTTATTAAAACAAAATCTATTTGCGCTGAAAAATAAGCCTGATATTTAGATGCGCTTGGAGTAGACGTATTTATGATTTCCATTATAAATAAGGGTTTTTTATTTTTAACATCAAATACAGTTAAGTCGGGTTTTAAAAAAACTTTATCTGGTCCAAAATTATATTCCATTTCAGCAAAAATATTTATGTTTTCATTTTTTTGAATTTCTATTCCGTTGTTAGAATCAACAGGTTTTCTTATAATTTTTTTTGATTCATATTTTACTTCAATCTCAGAACCTGTTTTTACAAATCTTAATTGGTTATATTTTCTAAATACAGCAATTATTAGTTTTTTAATTAATTGATGACCTATTCCTTCTTTTTTTACAATGTCTGTAAATAGTTCTATTGTGTTTTCACTCACTACATTTCACCTTTTTCTCTTGCCTGTTGTACAAGTTCTTTGATGTCATAAACTTTTATCTCACCCTGAGACATGCAGTTCTTGCACTGTTTTATTACGTTTTGTAATTTGTCGTTCAAACCCGCCGTTTTTATATAACCGTTGCCATGGCAGACTTCGCATATTTTTGTTTCCATAATTTTCCTCTATGTCCTTTAATGTTTTTGTTGCTTTCGATCTTACTAAATTGTGGTCCAAATCAGCATAATGACAAACTAAGGCAAAATCTTGATTTGGTTTTGTGACATATTCTATTTCAGGAGAATATGTGTTTTCATAAAATCTTTTAAATTTACATCTAGTGATGGTGTGTTTAATAGCATCTTCTATTGCAATAGATAAAACAGTTCTCCATAAATATTTGCATGGATCTTTTTTTCTAGACTCTATTAAATCAACTGCTTTTAGGCTTTGAAATTTTGCCATTTAGTTTCCTCACTTTCTCATTAATTATAATATCTAAAGCCTTGGCCCTTGATACTTTTGTGTGCGGTACAATAACACTACGAACTTTGTCTAACTTTTCGCATGAGTCATGTGATAGCGCCACTGATTTATATTTACTTATATCTGTCATCTTAACCTTTCCTTGTTTTGTATAGGATAATATACAAAAATACAAATCAGGTCAAGCTATAAATTGATTATGATACACGTTTAATAGACGATACCACTCTTTCTTGTATTTAGGATCTCTAGTTCTTTCCCAGTTTTTAGCTGCTTCATTGATTAAAAGC
>JBMYWO010000160.1:0-3989 GCA_049607505.1 Polaribacter sp. | reverse complement strand
AAAAAATCATTCTCATTACTATGCAGCCAATTGGCAGTATATTTTATATTGATAAAAGCCTTTACCTTATTGTTTGGAAATTTAGAATGTATGTCTTTAGAAATATTTCCCATTTAGTGGTTAGTGTCTAGTAGTTTAGTATCTAGTAATTGGTGTTAAGTGGTTAGTAAATTGGATAAGAAAATGCTTTAGCCTTAAGGTAGTGCTTGCTTTTAAATTTCAGTCTTAAACTCCAAATAAGGCTTTTAATTCGTTAGCATCTTCAGGATTTAATTTACCTGCTAAAATCAGACTTAATTGCTTTCTTCTTAAAGCACCTTCAAAACGTTTTTTTTCTAAATCAGTTTCGGGTACAATTTGAGGAATCACAACGGGTTTTCCAGTTTCGTCAACCGCAACAAAAGTGTAAATACCTTCATTTACTTTTGTTCTTTTTCCAGATTGGCGGTCTTCAATCCAAACATCTACATAAATTTCCATAGAAGAGGTAAACGCTCTAGAAACCTTTGCTTCTATAGTTACCACACTTCCCACAGGAACAGATTTATTAAATGCTACATGGTTTACAGAAGCGGTAACCACAATTCTTCTAGAATGTCTTCTTGCAGCAATGCTACAAGCTCTGTCCATTCTTGCCAATAATTCGCCACCAAAAAGATTGTCTAAATAATTAGTTTCACCAGGTAATACTAAATCGGTAAGAACAGTTAAGGATTGTTTGGGTGTTTTTGCTTCCATCAGAAAAATTTCTACAAAGATAGAAATAGCTGTTAACTTAATTTTTACTTTTCAATAAAAATCCAAGCTTCTTCTGCAACAGTTTCTCTTATGATACCCAATTTAGTAAATGCTTCTGAACGGTCTGAATAACTATCAAAAGAAACCTGTGTCAATCCCCATCGATTAACACCTCTAATTTTTGCATTTGTATATCCTTCCCTTTTTAATTGTTCCACTTTTTTGGCTGCATTTTTTGAAAATTGAAAGGCACCTGCAATAATATGATAGGGTTTCGAAACTTTTTTAACGATGTTTAATTCTACCGTAGGTAAAGGATTAGAAATAACAAAAGTAGCAGTCTGTATTTTCTGCTCTAAAACTTTTTGCTGATTGACAACCTTTTTTTGTACTTCGTTCTTCTCATAGCCTTTATACCCTAGAAACCCTAAAGACAATAAGATTGCTGCCGCTGCTGCGTGTTTTATAAAAACAGGAACTCCCTTTCTTTTTTCTTTTTGGGCAACCGCCACCAAAGGTTTTTCGTGTCTTTTTATTAATGAAGATGAGATAGTAGCCAAACCAAAAGATGCCGTTAAGTAATTTACAGTTGTATTGGGTTTAAAAATTATTTTTTTATTTTCATTGAGATGCAAACTTCCGATACCTTCAAGTTCTACAGATTTTGATTGCAATTCTTGTATCCATTTTGTTACTGATAAAGAAATAGTAGCAGTAGCTTTTTCAAAGGATATGTTTTCAACAGAAGCAATATAATTTGCCAACAAACCATCATTGTGTTTTACATGCGAATTAAAACTAATTTGTTTTGTAGGCGGATAAAAAGTATGAGTAAAATGATTGATTTTTGTACCAATTTTGTTGGTGATAAAACCCCCAAAATCAGGAACAATTACACAATCATATCTATATAACAAATCATTAATATAGTTGTCTATTCTCATAGTAACAAATATAAAAATTTTACAAACCGAAAGAAGATTATATAATAATAATTATCAACAAAAATTTTATATATTGGCATTCAAATTGTTAACTTTTGAAGGAAGAAAAATTACTTGCCATTTTACGATTACAAAAAAGCAAAGCTATAGGAGATATTTTAGCCAAAAAACTGATTGTAACCCTTGGAAATGTTGAGCAAATATTTAAAGAAAAAGCATCAACTTTAGAAAAGATAAACGGTATTGGAAGCCACGCCACCAAACATTTGTTTGATAAAAAGAACCTTGAGTTTGCTGAACAAGAATTAGCTTATATTCAACAAAATAATATTTCCTATTCTTATTTTTTAGACAAAGAATATCCCGCAAATTTACAACAGTGTATAGATGCCCCAATATTGCTTTTTAAAGATGGAAATCTTGATTTTTCCAACCCCAAAATCATCTCTATTGTTGGCACAAGAAATATGAGTTCTTATGGGCGAAATTTTTGTAATCAATTGGTTGAAGAAATTTCAGAATACAACCCTATAATTGTAAGTGGTTTTGCCTACGGAGTTGATATTTGCGCGCACAAAGCTGCCATTAAAAACAAGTTGCAAACCATAGCTGTTTTAGCCCACGGTTTAGAAAAAATATATCCTAAAGCTCATAAAAAATACATTCACCAACTTAATGAAAACGGTGGTTTTCTAACAGAATTTTGGCACGATGAAGATCCTCTGCGAGAGAATTTTTTGAGAAGAAACAGAATTGTTGCAGGTATTTCTAAAGCAACTATCATTATAGAATCTGCAAAAAAGGGAGGTTCTTTAATAACGGCGGATATTGCAAATTCTTACAATAAAGATGTTTTTGCGGTGCCAGGAAGAGCCACAGATGTATTTAGCACAGGATGTAATAATTTGATTAAAAACAACGAAGCACATTTACTGTCTTGCACATCCGATATTGTAAAAATGTTGAATTGGGATCTTGTAGAAAAAACAGCAAAACCCATTCAAAAAGAATTGTTTATAAACCTTACAGAAAATGAACAAAAAATCTACGATGTTTTGCACAAAAAAGGACAACAATTGTTAGATGTTATTTCATTAGAATGCGCTATTCCTGTGTATCAATTATCACCCATTTTATTACAAATGGAATTAAAAGGAATTTTAAAACCTTTGCCAGGGAAGATGTTTGAGTTGGTGTAGTATATTTTAGGTTTCAAAGTTTCAGGTTTAAAGTTTGCATACTGTGGTCTATAGATGCTTGAAAAATAATTTTAAATTTATAGAAAAAATCAAAGTAAAAAAGATGTTATTATCATTATTTTTGGAGTTATATCTCAAAAAATAGAAAATGTATTCAGACGAAAAACTAATGTCTAAAAAAAAGCCAGCATTTCCTATCAATGAAATGTTGAATGCCTATTTAAATGAACACAGTAGGGCCATAAAAATTCCTATTTTTTATGATGATTTATTACGCTTTCAAGGTTGTGTTGTTGTGTATGATAAAAATGAAGAAGACACACTTTGGGTACGAACCTATTATTCTGAATTTGAAAGGCAAGAGATTGATTTAAGCTTAAAAAAAGTATATACCATTTTGCATTCTAATGGAAATGAAGACACCATTCAATACCTAAATGTAGATGCCATTGATTATTGTACGTTCGGAAACTCAAAACCTTTTAGAATAAAAGTCAGAAATATTTTAAATGATAATTACACCTATTTCTATGTAAAAAAAACAGATGCCTCTCGTGTTTATGGTTTGGAATTGGAGCATATTTTATCACCTTATAATTTGAATTTTTTGGTCTATAAAGATACGTTGATAGAAGAACATATTGCAGGAATTCCAGGAGATGATTTTATCAAAGAGTTTTTACCAAAATGCACAGAATCAGAAAAATCGCAAATTGCCAAAGAGTTTGTAAAGTTTAACGAACGTTGTATGATTCGCTTATTGGGAGACATGCGTTCCTATAATTATGTCATTGTTCCCACACACGATTTTGACCATATCGTATATAAAATTAGAGCCATAGATTTTGACCAACAATGTTTTGAAGGAAAACTGAAAGTGTATAATTTGCAATTTTTTAAAGAAAACTATAAAATGGTAGAAATGGTTATTAAAAAATTGCAAGCTAGCTCCATAGAACAATATAAAATAGAAGAACGTTCTATAGTTTCTAAAAGAATGATAAGCTCTATTGATAGAATTACAGAACTTATCAATTGTATAAAAAATGATACTATCTCATATCCTGAAAACATAGAAAATCTAAAAAAAGAAGTGGGTAGTTACACC
>JBMYWO010000159.1:0-3998 GCA_049607505.1 Polaribacter sp. | reverse complement strand
TTAAACGAAAATATGTACTTTTAAATCGCCCTACCAAAACATAGATTGGGCGTTGGGTGTAATCACTTACAAAATCTACTAAAGAAACAGTCTCTAAAAATTCTTAACTTTACAGAAACAATTTTAAATGATAAAAATAACCGAAAATCAACAAAAACTGAAAGACTATAAATTTATAGACCTTTTTGCTGGAATTGGTGGTTTTCATTATGCTTTAAAATCATTCGGAGCAGAATGTGTTTTTGCATCTGAAATTGATAAAAAAGCTCAAAACACATACTATTCAAATCACGACATAAATCCTTATGGTGATATAACACAAATAAATGAAAAAGACATTCCTAAACACGACATTTTGTGTGGTGGGTTTCCTTGTCAAGCTTTTTCAATTTCAGGAAAACAGAAAGGATTTGAAGATACAAGAGGAACCCTCTTTTTTGACATTGCAAGAATTGTAGCTTTTCATAAACCAAAAGTTTTATTCTTAGAAAATGTAAAAAATTTCGCCAAACACGATAACGGAAAAACTTTACAAACAGTAATAGAAACTCTTACTGAACTTGATTATACTGTTCAATATAAAGTATTAAACACAAGTAAATTCGGTTTACCTCAAAATAGAGAAAGAGTTTATATTATTGCTTTTCATAATAATTACACTATTAAAAATTTTAACTTCCCTTCTCCCAATATAATATCAAAACTAGAAGACATACTTGAAGAAAATCCGCTTAATGGAAAAATTATTGACAGAAAAGATATTTCCTTCTATAAAGACTTTAATCCAACCCAGAATATTTTTGGAGAAATTGACTTTCCAAACAAGCCAATACAAATTGGAAAAGTAAATAAAGGTGGACAAGGAGAACGAATTTATCACCCATTAGGACACGCTATTACACTATCTGCCTATGGCGGTGGAGTAGGCTCTAAAACAGGGCTTTATAAAATAAAAAATGAAATTAGAAAATTATCTCCACGAGAATGTGCTAGAATTCAAGGGTTTCCAGAAGAATTTATAATGCCTGAAAGTATATCGGAGGCTCATAAACAATTTGGCAACAGTGTTTCTATAAATGTATTACAATTTATTACTCAAGAAATAATTAATACTATTCAATTAAATGAACAAAGAACAGAAAAAAGGATCTCAAACAGCGAAAGATGGATTCCAGAACGAGAAAGATATAGTTACCAAGTTCAACAATTGGGAAAAGGATAAAGATGCTCAATCCTGGTTAGGGATAATGGAATATAACTTATCTGAAATTGAGTATGTTAAAGCAATTGTATTATCAGGTTACAAAACTGATGTACAAGTTCAGATTACAATAAAACTAAAACAAGCAATAGACGTTGAAAACCTACAAGTCAAATTGGTTAGTAATCTTAAAGGATTTAATCAAATAGACAAGCGTTGGATTGATAAATATGTTGAAATGTGGTCTATTCCATCAGACGTTACAAAGCTTCTCAAAAAATACACAGGAGAATTGAGCCCTACTATAAAAACACCAAAAGACCCAAGAAGAACATTTGTTAATGAATTCAGTAAGAAAAATCAAACTGTTCTATTAGATTGGTTAAAGAAGAATAAAACGTTAATAGTAAATGACATTATTAAAGGTAGAGGTAAATTTTCTGTTGAATGGATGTTGGTTGCTCAAAAAATAGAAAAAGATGCTAGATGGATTTTAACCCCAATAAATGTTGTTCTTAATCATTTCGGAAATGGTGAAATACTAATTACCAAACAAGGAAATATTAAAATTGGGAATATCACAATGCAAAGAAAAGGTGGTGATGGCGGAAGAAAAACAGCACAAATGCTTCAGTTTAAAATAAACCCTGCCGAATTATTTGATATTTAAAAACTACACCCAACAATGGCTATACGTAATGCGGGTTTTCTGCTAAACGAAAGGTCTGTACAGTTAATGAAGTCCGCCAATACTTTTATTTGGTATTTAAAGTGAATAAATTAAAAACAAAATATAAACTCTTGGCTACATTACCAAGATTTGGTATATTTGAATAAATTTTAGTTCAAATGGGAAAAAACACATCAATATCACTCGGGAGTTATTTTGAGGATTTTATTAAAGCTGAAGTAAAATCTGGAAGATATAGTTCAGTAAGCGAAGTAATTCGTTCAGCTTTACGTTTATTAGAAAGTGAAGAAAAAAAAGAAAGAGAATTGATTAAGGCTCTTGAAATTGGAGAACAAAGCGGATTTGTTGAACATTTCGACCCAAAACGAAATCTAGCCGAATTACATCGTAAACACTTATGAGTATAAACAAGTACAGAATAAGTGAACAAGCGATTGACGATTTAAATGACATTTGGGTTTATACTTTTCATAAATGGTCTAAAGAGCAAGCGGATAGATATTACGACTTAATAATCGGAGAAATTGAATTTATTGCTGATAACTTTATGATAGGAAAGTCAGCTGAACAAACTCGAAAGAAATACCGATATACAAAAATTAAATCGCATCTGATTTTTTATAGAAAAGCAGAAAATGGAATTGTAGAAATCGTTAGAATTTTACACCAGAGGATGGATATTAAAAAACGACTGAAATAAAAAACTGCACACAATAAAGCCTCAAACAACTGTTCGAAATGTGGGTAGAAAAGAGAGGGGATTTTTCCCGAGTACTCGGGATTGACGAAGTCTAGCTTCTACGTATATTATAACCTTAATCCTCTCTTTGTTCTTTTGGTTGGTTTGTAAATTTAATGAATTGCAAACTTAAGACGTTAGCGAAAACTAAAAAAAATGAAAATCAACATAATCAAAGCAATACTAATTATCCTCATTTCAGGTGGCTTCCTTTCTTGTAATGGACAAATGAAAGCTGATAAAAAATCGGCAGATGTAAAGAACGTTACATTGGGTAAATTAGTTAGCAAGCTTGATAATCAAATTTGGAGTGTTTTTCAAGACAAAAAAGGAGATTATTGGTTTGGAAGTAATGGGAAAGGGCTTTATCATTTTGATGGAAACAAATTAAACCTATTTACAACAAGTGATAATTTAGTAAGCAACACCATACGCGGTATTCAAGAAGATAACAAAGGAAATATTTACATTGAAACGCCCAAAGGCGTTAGCACGTTTGACGGCATAAATTTCACAACTCTAAAAATCATAAAATCACCTAACAACGAATGGAAACTTGAGCAAAATGATTTATGGTTTAACTGTAACGGCAATGCAAATCACGTCTATCGGTTTGATGGAGAAAACCTGTATGAACTTCAACTTCCCCAAAAAAACATCGAAAAGAAACTTGGAATAGATGAAAAAGAACTTTCATATAGTCCCTATACTGTTTTCGGAATTGATAAAGATAGAAATGGTAAGCTCTGGTTAGGAACTGTTCTCGCTGGAGCGTTTCGCTTTGATGGAAATTCGTTTCTTTGGATTGGAGAAAAAGAATTATCAAGATTGCCTGATGGACGAGAACCTGGAGTTCGCTCAATATTAGAAGATAATGATGGAAATATGTGGTTGAGTAATTTTTATAGTAAATACAACATCAAATCAGATTCAAGCCAAAGCTATGAGAAGATAAAAGCTGTAGAATTATCTGAAAATAGTATTGAAGACAAGTTATTTTATTTCAATTCGGGATTGGAAGACAAAAACGGTAATTTATGGATGACCACTTATGGTGGCGGTGTTTGGAAATATGATGGAGAAAAGCTCTCCAACTTTGAAATAAATAATGGACTTGAAGATGTTTTACTAATTTCTATTTACCAAGACAAGCATGGAAAGATTTGGCTTGGAACAAATAATGATGGGGTTTATGTACAGAATGAAGATAAATTTGAGAAGTTTGAACTAACAAGCAGCCGCTAAACTTTATTCAAGATATCAGAATCGAACTTAGAGAAAACCAAGATGAAAAGCATTAGAAACAGAATGATTTAAAGCAGTAGCCTAAAAACAACCTTTACTTTATTACAAAAAATATAAAAATC
>JBMYWO010000158.1:0-4028 GCA_049607505.1 Polaribacter sp. | reverse complement strand
TCGTCAAACAAAGCAAAAGGCACGTTTGAAGAATTATGAAAAATTAATGAGTCAAGACCAAAAACAAGTTGATGAAAAGCTAGAAATATATATTCCAAATGGTCCAAGGTTAGGCACTAATGTTATAGAAGCAAATAATGTTTCTAAATCTTTTGGCGATAAATTGCTCTATGAAAATTTAGAGTTTAACCTTCCGCAAGCGGGAATTGTAGGGATTATTGGACCAAATGGAGCAGGAAAAACCACTATTTTTAAAATGATTATGGGCGAAGAAAATCCAGATTCAGGAAATTTTAAAGTAGGAGAAACTGCAAAAATTGCGTATGTAGATCAGGCACATTCAAATATTAATCCAGACAAATCTATTTGGGATAATTTTTCTGAAGGACAAGATTTGGTCATGATGGGCGGAAAACAGGTAAATTCTAGAGCCTATTTAAGTCGTTTTAATTTCTCTGGAAGCGAACAAAACAAAAAAGTTGCTACGCTTTCTGGTGGTGAGCGTAATCGTTTGCATTTGGCCATGACACTAAAAGAGGAAGGAAATGTCTTATTATTAGACGAACCAACGAACGATTTAGATGTAAATACTTTAAGAGCTTTAGAAGAAGGGCTAGAAAATTTTGCAGGATGTGCAGTAGTTATTAGCCACGATAGATGGTTTTTAGACAGAATATGTACCCATATTTTAGCTTTTGAAGGCAATAGTCAAGTCTATTTTTTTGAAGGATCTTTTTCAGATTATGAAGAAAATAAAAAGAAACGTTTGGGTGGAGATTTAATGCCTAAACGTATAAAGTACAAAAAGCTAATTCGATAAGAAAGACTTGTCAGATTTCAAAAAAAACACATATATTTAAAGTGTTGATTTTAAAGAAACTATATACTAATATTATTTTTTATTATGTACTTAAGTTTTTCGTCTAAATGATGATATTCATCTCTATGCCATCTATGAAAACAAATGTCTGGTTGAACTTGTAGAAGATTATTTGATTTCTGGGAATAGTGCCAAAAATCATTATTAAAAACAGAAAATAAAAAATCACATCAAATTTACAGATATGTTTTTGAGTATATTATCCTATTTCAGAAACCCGTAAAGTATTTACCATTCCCCTAGCTTCAACAGGCATAGAGGTAAGATTAATCATTAAATCTCCAGATTTTACAAAACCTTTTTCTTTGGCTATATTATTAATGTCAACGATAGTATCATCAGTACTTAAGTTTTTATCATAATAAAACGCTCTTACACCCCACAGCAAATTTAATTTCCCTAAAATTCTTCTTTCAGATGAAAATGTTAATACATGAGATTTTGGTCTCCAAGCGGAAATTTGAAATGCCGTATAACCACTATTGGTTAGTGTAGAAATGGCTGCTGCATCCGTATCATTAGCCATTAAAGCGGCGTGATGACAAATAGATTTTGTTACAAATCTATTCGTTCTAATATGTGGCGGAGTTTGTGGTACTTTTATTAACGATGAATTTTCTACACTTTTAATAATTTCTGTCATTTTTTGAATAACTTTCACAGGATGTTTCCCTACCGAAGTTTCGCCAGAAAGCATCACCGCATCTGCTCCGTCTATAATAGAATTGGCTACATCGTTAACCTCTGCTCTGGTTGGTATAGAATTGTCAATCATCGTTTCCATCATTTGTGTAGCAATAATGACAGGAATTCTTGCTTTTTTTGCACGCATTACTAACCTCTTCTGAATTAACGGTACTTCTTGCATTGGTATTTCTACACCTAAATCTCCACGTGCAACCATCAATCCATCGCAATAAGGAATTAAAGCATCTATGTTTTCTACAGCTTCTGGCTTTTCTATTTTTGCAATTACAGGAACTCTATAGTCAGAATGTTGTTCAATTAAATCTCGTAGCATTCTTAAATCTTCGGGAGTTCTTACAAAAGATAATGCAATCCAATCTACTTCTTGCTCTAAAGCAAAAACGGCATCTGCCATATCTTTTTCTGTAAGTGCTGGTAGGGAAATAGCGGTATTTGGCAAGTTGACTCCTTTTTTAGATTTTAACATGCCACCAGTAACCACTTTGGTAACTACCTCTGTTTTTTTATTGGTAGCAACAACTTCAAACAATAATTTTCCGTCATCAACTAAAATTTGTTCTCCAACTTTTACATCTTTTGGAAAACGCTGATAGGTCATAAATGCTCTTTCTTTTGTGCCAATACATTTTTCTGTAGTAAAGATAAAAGTGTCTCCGTCATGTAAAAACACACCGTCTTCCATCACACCAACACGTAATTTTGGACCTTGTAGATCTGCTAAAATAGCAACATTATAACCATTCTCTTTATTAATTTCTCTAACCAATTTTATTTTTCTCTTTACATCTTTATACGCTGCGTGAGAAAAATTTATTCTAAAAACATTCACTCCTGTTGTTGCTAATTCAGTTAATGCTTCTTTAGTGTCTGTTGCGGGTCCTAGGGTTGCTACAATTTTAGTCTTTTTGTTGTTTGGCATTTTTAAAATATTAAAAAATCTTTAGACTTTAGTGTGTCTGTATCTATTTGATACGAGGTAATTATTTGGGGTATTTCTTTTATTCTTTGAATGGTTTCTGAAACAAATTCAAAGGGAACATCGCCAGAAATTTTAATAAAATAATCGATGTTTTTCTTTTCTGGAATTAGATATTTTTTTGTTTCTGTAAACAATAATAATCTATCAGAAGAAGCATTTTTTTCTGTGTCTTTTGTACTATTTGAAATCAAAGACCAATCAAAATCGTATGCTGTATGTATATACTTAAAAATAGAAAAAGAATCATTCTTTTTTTCGTTTTCAAAATCTAAATGAAATGAGTCTCTTTTAAAATTAATTTTTAATTGTTTGTTTAATAAATAGGCTAGTTGATAATCTTCTAGTGCAGTATGAATTCCTATTAAAAAATACTCTTCATTGTAGAAATCATCTAAAACTAAAGAGTGAACGTGCATAAACAAACAAAATTACAGTACATTTAAGTAGGCTAATTTACTAATAGTTTATGGATCTTAACCTGAAATTCAACGAAATCGTTTTAGGATTGTGTAGTGAGAAAACCTAAAATGCTTTGAGTATACTCAAAACAAATAGTTTTTCGGTTTTTATAGAGGTTCTTTTTTCCTTTTTTTTTGTTAAAATTTTAAACCGTAACTAGGCTATGCTTGAAAATTTTGCCTTGACAAAGAAAAAAATAACTGCCTCTAAAATTCCGAAAACCTATCTATTTTGAGTATATAACTAATTTTTTTCTTCCAACATAGGTACAAAAACAAAATTGCCCAATTCCTCTTTGTCAAATTCTTTTTCAGATTTTCTAATAAAGAGTGTCATTATTTGTTTGTTTTTTCCCACAGGAATTAACAATTTTCCTCCTATCTTTAGTTGAAAGAGTAAGTTTTTTGGCACAAAAGGCGCACCTGCTGTAACCAACATTTTATCAAAAGGAGCCTTTTCTTTATACCCTTTATATCCATCACCAAAAATAAATTTTTTAGGTGTATATCCTAATTTTGGTAATAATAAAGAAGTTTTTTTAAACAACTCTTGTTGTCTTTCAATCGTAAAAACAGTTGCTTTTAGTTCTAATAAAACGGCTGTTTGATACCCAGAACCTGTACCAATTTCTAAAATGGTGTCCCCTTTATGTATGGTTAAAATTTGCGTTTGAAAAGCTACTGTATAGGGTTGAGAAATAGTTTGTTCTGCCGCAATAGGAAATGCTTTATCTTGATACGCATGATCTTCAAAACTACTGTCCATAAATAAATGTCTAGGAATTTTTTTGATGGCGTCCAATACATTCTTATCAGTAATTCCTTTTTCTTTTAGCGTATTTGCTAACTGATTTCTACGTCCTTGATGTTTGGCTGTGTCGTTCAATATATCTTATTTTAGAATGATAAAAGTATTATAATTTTCTTTCACAGAAGAAGTCTTTTTTCTTTTATAAAAAACAAAACCTGACAAGTTTTAAAAACTTGTCAGGTCTGAAAAATT
>JBMYWO010000157.1:0-4039 GCA_049607505.1 Polaribacter sp. | reverse complement strand
TTTGGTTCAGATTTAGATGCAGCAACTATGAATGTAATTTCTAAAGGACAACGTAATGTTGAAATTTTAAAACAAGCGCAAAACGATCCGTATGCAGTAGAAGATCAAATTGCAATTATCTATGCAGGTTCTAAAAACTTACTAAAAGATGTACCTGTACATAAAGTAAAAGAATTTGAAAAAGATTATATTTCTTACTTAAACGGAAAACATAGAGATACTTTAGATGTCTTAAAATCAGGTAAATTAACCGATGAAGTAATTGCTACTTTAGAAAGTGCTGCTACAGAGATTTCGGCGAAATATTAGGTTAGATTTGAATTTTTGAATGTTGAGTTATGAATTTGCAAGAATCTATAAAATATAAAATGCAAGATTTCTTGTTATTATGTAAGTCTCATAATGTAAAGAGTTTATACGCTTTTGGATCTTCGATAACTGACCGGTTTAATGAAAAGTCTAGCGATATAGATTTATTGATAGAAATTGACGAAATAAATCCTATTGAACGAGGTGAAAAACTTATGAATATTTGGGACAAGCTAGAACAGTTTTTTCAAAGAAAAGTAGATTTATTAACAAGTTCGTCCATTAAAAATCCCATTCTCAAAAAAAATATTCATGCAACAAAAGTTTTAATCTATGACGGAAAAGAGCAAAAAATATCTATCTGATGTTTTAATTGCCATAGATTTAATAGAGAAATTTACAGATGGTATTTCAGATTTTACTGTGTATCAAAAGGATTTAAAAACCCAAAGTGCTGTAGAAAGGCAATTAGTAATTATTGGAGAAGCTTTAAATCAATTTAAAAAACTTGAATTGGATATCAAAATAAATAGTGATAAACAAATAATTGGGTTTAGAAATAGATTGGTTCACGCATACGATAGTATTGATAATGCAATAGTTTGGACTATTATAAATCGTCATCTAAAAAAGTTAAAAAAAGAAGTAATATCATTAGAATAAATGGACTTGTATGATATGAAAGTTTTATCTATTGTATATTTAAATAACATTAAAGTAGTTTTATTTTTTAAATAATTAGGTTAATTGTATCTACATTTGTGTTTTGGGACATTTGAGAAACGAACAATATGACGAACAAAATTTGGTATGAAATGACAAATGTTAAGTATGGAGAAATTTATTTGAGTAAATATCTCGGACTTCAACGTACTTTGAAAAAATCGTTTCAAATTTTGACTTTGCTAGTTTCTTTAAGCGGAATAATTGGATGGAAATATTTTGAGAATTATGTTTGGATTGCCTTCATTCTTATTGCCATAGTTCAACTTTTGTTGCTTATTGAAAATCAAATAATCCGTTCTGATAAGGAAATTGAGGAAATTTCCAATTTGAGAATGATGTACACAAGGTATTTTAATAAACTTGAAAGACTTTGGACAAAATATCAATACGACCAAATAAAAAATAAAAAAGCAATGAACAAGTATTTCGAATTTCGACAATCTGATTGGGAAAATATTGAGGAACTGGATTGTAAACTAAATATTAAGCGCTATAATAAGCTGATGAATCGTACTGAAATCGAAACGAATCATTATCTAAATAAATATCATATAAATGGCTAAACAAGACAAATCAAGAGAACCACAAGGAACTCCAAGAAACAATCCTGGAGGAAGTGGAGAAGCTAAACCGAAAGGACAAGTACCTACAATGCGTAATCCTCCGCCTCCGCCTCCGAAAAAGAAAGATTAAGGTTGGGGATTGATAGGTTTTCCATTTGAAATACCGAATTGAGTAAGATACAGTCGCCTATTACAGAGTTTTTTTGGATATTGAATGATTAAAAAACAATAGAAATATCCCACAAAAGTAGCTATAAAATTAGACTTTTCAATTCTGTGAACCTACAATTAGGTTATCCAAGAATAGATATTAGAACGCCAAGAGAATTAATTAAATATGAAGACTAAAATGAAAACAACTAAGGGCAAGTCAATAGGGTATTTTAATTCTGTTGTATTTTTTAGAGAAATAAAGAAAAAATTGGCTAAAAGAATGGTGAAAATGTCTTTAGAAGAACAAAAGAGTTTTATGAGAGAAGTTCGTGAAGGAAAAATAAAAATAGCCTAATACATAAAGAAGTATCGCTAAAAAATGACCAATAAAACCGAAATATTAACTTTCTTATCAGACAATAAAGATCAATTATTTTCTGAATATCAATTAGTTAAAATAGGATTATTTGGATCATTTTCTAAAAATGAAGAAACAAAAGATAGTGATATTGATTTAATAGTTGAATTTGAACCAAACACGAAGAATTTATCAGAAAAAAAATATAAAATAAGGTCTTTAATTAATAATAAGTTCAATAGAAAAGTAGATTTGTGTAGAGAAAAATATATAAAACCGTATTTCAAATCTCAAATTCTCAAATCTGTGATTTATGTTTAATATTTATTTTGTATTTAAAAAAATGAAAAGAACAAAATACATATTTATAGGAATTTTATTATTTCTCATTTTATCTTGTACTGGAAGCAAAAAAGAAATAGAAGGCGTTTGGATTAATAAAAATGTTAGGACAATAATAGATACTTTAAATATTAAAAATATTAAAGATAATTCTTATTTAATAGAATTAAAATCTTGGAAAAAAGGAAAGAAAAGAGTAAAAAGATCTACTGCAGTATTTGTAGAAAATGTTTTAAAACTTTCTAGTAACAGTATTTTTATTTTTACAGAAAATAAAGAATTTCTTATAGGTGATGAAACTTTTATAAAAATAAAATGAACTACCTCAACCAAAAGGTACGGGATATCAAATAGAAAAAAGCCTTTTAAAATAAAACCATTAAGATAAGATTATGAATTACAGAGTAATTGCTGTCGAAACTTTAAATAATTATAGTATTCTTTTAAAATTTAAGACAGGAGAGGAAAAGATATTTGATATGAAACCACATCTTGATGGAGGAATATTTAAAGAATTAAAAGATAAAAACCTTTTTGAAAAAGTAAGAGTTAGTTTTGATACCATAGAATGGGAAAATGGAGCGGATTTTGACCCGGAAGTATTATACCAAAATAGTTACTTAAAAGATTCATAAATAATGGCAAATTTAAAAGAAATACGTAACAGAATTACCTCCATAGGTTCTACTATGCAGATTACCTCTGCTATGAAAATGGTGTCTGCAGCAAAGTTGAAAAAAGCGCAAGATGCTATTACAGCAATGAGACCCTATTCATCTAAATTGACAGAATTGTTACAAAATTTAAGTGCAACTTTAGACGGTGATACTGGAGGTGCATATTCTACACAAAGAGAAATTTCTAAAGTATTATTAGTTGTTGTTACTTCAAACAGAGGTTTATGCGGTGGTTTTAATTCATCTATTACAAAAGAAGTAACCAAAACAATAGTAGAAAAATACTCAAATGCTACTGTAGATCTATTTTCGATTGGTAAAAAAGGAGCAGATATTTTATCAAAACAATACAACCTTGTTGCTACTAAAAATGATGTTTATGACGATTTAACCTTTGACAATGTTGCTACAATTGCAGAAAAATTAATGAATTTATATGTTGATGGAACTTATGATAAAATAGAAATCGTATATAATCAATTTAAAAATGCAGCAACTCAAATTCCGCAAGTAGAGCAATTTTTACCCATAAAACCTATTGAAGGAGGCGAAGCAATTACAAATTCAGATTATATTTTTGAGCCATCAAAAGAAGAAATCGTGTTGGCATTAATTCCTAAATCATTAAAAACACAATTATACAAATCTATTAGAGATAGTTTTGCTTCAGAACACGGTGCGCGTATGACCGCAATGCACAAAGCAACCGATAATGCAAAAGATTTGCGAGACGAATTATTGTTAACCTATAACAAAGCCCGTCAAGCAGCCATCACAAACGAAATTCTTGAAATTGTTGGTGGAGCGGAAGCCTTGAACAATTAGACGAAACGTGAGTGTAGTCAAATTTTCAAAAGAGCGGAAGCCTTGAACAATTAGACGAAACGTGAGTGTAGTCAAATTTTCAAAAG
>JBMYWO010000156.1:0-4097 GCA_049607505.1 Polaribacter sp. | reverse complement strand
GTAGCTATTGCAACTCCAACTTTTCCAGTTGCTCTAGCAAATCCTTGTGCTGCATGTGTTGCTCCTTGTTCATGACGTGTTAATACATGATGTATTTTATCTTGATATTTATACAATTCGTCATACACAGGCATAATGGCACCACCTGGATAGCCATACAAAACTTTTACGCCTTCTTCTATTAAACATCTTACAACGGCTTCGCTACCAGAAATTCTTTCTGTAGTTTGGGTTGCAGTTGTTGGTTTTTTTATGGTTTTTGTATTCATATTAATCTTGTTTTAAGATTGTTCTCTATTTAGAATGTCTTTTACTGTAATTCTTTATGATTGGACAAATTTTGCATTTTCTTTTAGATGTAAATTGGTGTGACACTGTCACACTTTTTTCTTTTTTTAAGGTTTTGTCTATTTGAGAAAAATGAAAGAATTTCAATATAATTTCCTTTCTCTTGATAGTATAAAGTATTAAATTTTTTGATAACAATTCTTCTCACTCCTTTAGTCTCGGATACAGGAAATAAATAAGAATTTTATAACCACTTTTCATATATTTTTTTTGCTTCAGAGTGTGGTTTTAGTTTTCTATTTTCAGCATCAGAAATACCCAATTCTATTGATTTTTTTTCAGCGTTAGAAACTTCATTCCACCAATCTTTTTTTTCAGTATTTCTTAATTCCATAATCTTTTGAATTATAGAACTATCTTCTATAGTTGTCAACCATTGAATCAACTCAATTTTAGCATTTTGAATATTTATTTCCATATTAAATTTAATTTATTTTTCTTTTGTAAACAAATGGATTACAACGTTGATGTATAAGAATAGTAGCGGATTAAAATACACTTACTTTTCGGTTAATCACAGACTTTATTAATATTTACTTACTTTGGTTTTAGCACTAAACCGCTATTATTTTTATACAATGTTGTGCCTCGTTATTTTTCCTATTCAATTAAGTTTAATATTAATTCTTTCAATAATTTAGTGTCGCTATTTATTGTGCCTTCCATATATTTTTCATAAACACTTTTATTGTCAGCTGGATTTAAATTTAATTGTATTCCTTTCTCTAAAGCTAGCATTCTAATAAATTCTCTTTGTACTCTACCATTTCCGTCTCTAAAAGGATGTAAATAATTTATATTATCTAGAATTTGAGCTAGGTTTTCTGCTATCTTATCTTTGTCGTTGTTTTCTGTTTTCTTAAAATCTAAGATTAATTCATCAATGTACCGAAACCCAGTTGTGAAGTTTGACGTTGGAAAAAATTGTTTTCCATCTTTACTAATCTCTACAAGTCTTTCTTTACCTGCCCAAGCATAAATGTCTTGAAACAGTTGCTTATGGATTAAAAAAAGACTCTCAATTCCAATTATTTTAATCGGTTTAGTATATAATTCGCTTATTCGTTTTGTAACTGTAACACTTTCGAAAAAAAGTAAATCATCAGCGTCAGTAATTCCAACTAAATTTTTTAATATTCCTGACTTCGGGTTAACATAAGTGTAATTAGAATCAAGATATTTGTAGGAATTAGACATAGGTCTTTTTCTTTGTGAATAGTAGTAAATCGTTTAACGATAATTTGCCTGTCATATAATCTCTTATAATTTTAATGTTTTTTTGAGTCGGTTTAAAACCTTCAAACATATTACTTCCAATAGCATTCGCGGTTTTTTCCAATGTTATTAAATCAGAAAATTTCACTCCCATAATAGTGAGTTTATTTCGGTCTATTTCTATTGTGCTATACATATTAAATATTTCTTTATGTCTCCAAATATAAAAAATTCTATAGATTGTTCTTTGTTTACAATATTGGTTTTGAATGAGGCACAACGTGTTTATATAAGATTAGTTGCGTGTTTCAGCAACTAATTTAGCAAATAAAACCGAATAGAAAATCTGCGAGGATTTTCAGAAGTAAGCGAAAACAAGCAATTAATTATAGCCAATGTTTGTGTATAGTTTTTTACCTTTTTACAGTTCTAATTTTTAATTCTTCCAATTTTATTAATGCATCAACCACAATCTGAATTTTATTCCCAATCAGACAATAGTACTTTCCTTTTCTAAATTCCGTCATAATTCCAATAAGGCGATATTCAACTTTGTGTTCCCCATTTTCTTTATATGTAAAAATTAACCACAATCCACAACCACTAATTCCGTGAAATTTATCGTTAATTTTTGATTTCTCTCTAGAGTCTAAATCTTTTCCTTTTCCCTCCATTTTTAATATATAAAAGTGTTTAGGGTCAAAGTCATAGTATTTATAGACCTTTTCTTTACTTGGTAAAGTAAGGTAAATTGTAGCTCCAGTTTCTAAATGTCCGTTATCTCTTTTTACATTAACAGCAGGAAATCCAACGACTGCATATTGAGATGCGTCAAGCATTTTATCGTGCTTTCTAAATTTTGAAATCGGAAGAAAAAAATATGGTTTTGAGAGTGCAGGTAACATTTCTTCATCAATTCGTATTATCGCAACATCTATTTCTTTACTCTTTTCGATTTCGGTCATCCATATTTGACCAATAACATTGATGTATTTTTTATGGTCGACTTTAATAAATAGATTTTCTCCATCCTTTTCAAGATATTCAGCTACGTGAGATGCAGTAAGAATAAAATGCTTTTTCTCTGATTTTGCAAAAACCCCTGAACCAAATGGTTCTAAACCTTTTTCTCCTTTTTTAAAGAACTGACAAGTATGTCGAACTATTTCAGTTCCACAAATCTCGTTAATTTTTTGGTCAAAAATTAGAATATCTTCTTTGTCAGTTATCTCGTTCATAAATTATACAACACTACTATAATCAAAATAGTATTTTAATTTCCTAGTTATTTTTTAAATTCTTATTTCTATTATCTGTTTTAGTTTTCATTAATGAGATTCCTGCCTACGCAGGAATGACAAGATTATTAAAACGCATCCGTAACACATCCTTTACTAGCCGAAGCTACTGTTTTTGCATATTTATATAAAATTCCTTTTTTGTGTTTTAATGCGGGTGCAGTCCAATTTGCTTTTCTTTCTGCAATTTCATCATCAGAAATCAGCATATTTATTGAGTTATCTTCTGCGCTAATTTTAATTGTATCCCCTGTTTTTAGCAAACCAATAGTGCCTCCAGATTGTGCTTCTGGTGTAATATGACCCACTACAAAACCATGTGTTCCGCCAGAAAAACGTCCGTCAGTAATTAAGGCAACAGATTTTCCTAAACCTGCTCCCATAATTAACGAAGTTGGCTTTAGCATTTCTGGCATTCCCGGACCGCCTTTTGGCCCTACATATCTAATAACAACCACATCGCCTCTTTCTACTTCTCCGTTTGAAATTCCTGTATTTGCCGCTTGTTCGCCATCATAGACTACTGCTTTTCCTTCAAATTTTAAACCTTCGTTTCCAGATATTTTAGCCACTGCTCCTTCAGTAGCAAGGTTACCATATAATATTTGCAAATTTCCTGATGATTTTAAGGGGTTATTTGTTGGATAAATTACATCTTGGTCATCAAATTCCATAGCTTTTACATCCGCTAAATTTTCTGCTAAAGTCTTTCCAGTAACTGTTAAACAATCGCCATGTAAATAACCATTATCTAACAAATATTTCATAATTGCAGGCGTACCTCCAACTCCGTGAACATCTTCCATTAAGTATTTTCCTGATGGTTTTAAATCAGCAATTAAAGGCGTTCTGTCGCTCACACGTTGAAAATCTTCCAACGTAAATTCAATATCGGCTGCATGTGCAATAGCTAAAAAATGCAATACTGCATTTGTAGAACCTCCTAAAGCATTGACCAAAGCAATAGCATTTTCAATCGATTTTTTAGAAATAATATCCAACGGTTTTATATCGATTTCTAATAAATTTTTAATTGCTAATGCTGTTCTTTCTGCTTCTGAAATTTTATTAGGATTTTCCGCAGGAATTGATGAATTGTACGGCAATGAAAAACCCATACATTCTATGGCAGATGCCATGGTGTTTGCGGTGTACATACCTCCACAAGCTCCTGCTCCAGGAATGGATCTTTTGATAATTTCTCTATATTCTTCTTCATCAATTTCTCCTGCAACT
>JBMYWO010000155.1:0-4099 GCA_049607505.1 Polaribacter sp. | reverse complement strand
ATTTAGAAGCAATTCCTGTTGTAGATGATAATCATGTTTTATTGGGAAGAATTACCATTGATGATATTGTAGATGTATTAAAAGAAGAAGCTGAAAAAGATTATCAATTAGCCGCAGGTTTAACCCAAGATGTAGATTCTGACGATAGCATTTTAGACTTAACAAAGGCTCGTTTGCCTTGGTTGTTTTTAGGTTTGCTTGGGGGTGTTGGTGCTTTTTTAATCATGGAAGGTTTTCAAGGTGTGTTTGCAAAATATGCTGCTCTGTTCTTTTTTACGCCATTAATTGCGGCAATGGCAGGAAATGTAGGCGTACAGTCGTCTGCAATTATAGTACAAGGTTTAGCTAATGATGATGTAAAAGGAAGTATTAATAGTCGTTTAGTAAAAGAAATGCTATTAGCTACGTTAAATGGAATTATTTTAGCTTTGTTTCTATTTATTTTTGTGTGGTTGTATCAAGGAAAAACAGCTACGGCACTTGCCATTTCTGTTTCTTTGGTGGCGGTAATTATTGTGGCGGGTTTAATAGGTACGTTTGTTCCTTTGTTTCTAAATAAAAGAGGAATCGATCCAGCAATAGCAACAGGTCCTTTTATTACTACAAGCAATGATATTTTTGGAATCTTAATTTATTTTATGATTGCAAAAATGATTTTGGGGATTTAGGACAATATATTTTTTGTTTCCTTTTTTACAGCATTTTTAAGTCGTAAATTTGTAAAACAAATGTGCTTTTATGGATTTTAAATTCTTCAAAAAATCAATTCCAACACTTATTTTTTTAGCTATTTTTTCGGTAATAGGAATTACTGTTTTTTATCAATTATTAAGTCCAACTAAAAAATTAAAAATCTATAATCCAACAGATTTTAATCCAAGATTGGTTGATACATCGATGAAACATATTCAAAAAAATCATACAATTGGGAACTTTACACTCATCAATCAAAATGGAGAAATCATCACGAATAAAAATTATAAAAATAAAATTTACGTAGCTGATTTTTTCTTTACACGATGTCAAAGTATCTGTATTGCAATGGCGTATAATATGAGTGAATTGCAAGAACATTATAAAAATGATGATACCGTTTTATTCTTATCTCATTCTGTAACTCCAGTGATAGATAGTGTTTCTGTGCTAAAAGAGTACGCCGTCAGAAAAGGCGTAATTGACAAAAAATGGAATGTTACTACAGGCAATAAAAAGCATATTTACGAATTGGCTCGTAAAAGTTATTTTGCAGTTTTAGACGATGGAAATGGCGATGAAAATGATTTTATCCATACAGAAAACTTTATTTTAGTTGATAAAGAAGGAAGAATTAGAGGCTTGTATGATGGCACTGAAAAAGAAAATATGCAGAAAATAATTGATGATATTACGTTGTTAAAAGAAGAATATAAATAGCATTACCATTTTTAAATGAATGATCTAAATACATATAAAAATATCATATAAACTTTACAAAGGTATAAAATCAATAGAGACCCTTCGGGTTTTTGAAACCTGAAGGGTCTTGAAATTTCAGAATACTAAATGAACCCTTTACTACAAGACTTTAATACCGCTCCTTTTTCTCAAATTAAGGAATCACATTATAAGCCAGCAATAAAAAAAGCAATTGAAATTGCGAAAGAAGAAATGAATACCATTGTTGGAAATGTTGAAACTCCAACTTTTGAAAACACCACAGTTGCATTAGATTTTACGGGCGAGAAATTAAACAGAATCACCTCTATTTTTTTCAATTTGAATTCTGCTGAAACCAATGATGAAATTCAGAAAATTGCACAAGAAATTTCACCTTGGTTGACCGAATTTAAAAACGATATGATTTTAAATGAAGATTTATTTAAAAGAGTAAAGGTTGTTTTTGACACAAAATCTGATTTAAAATTAACTCCAGAACAACATACTTTATTGAAAAAACAATACAAAGGTTTTGCTAGAAATGGAGCAAATTTGAATGATAAAGATAAAACCCAATTACGCAAAATAGACGCACAACTCTCTAAATTGTCTTTACAGTTTGGCGAAAATGTCCTAGCAGAAACTAACGCTTTTGAGTTAGTAATTACTGATGAAGAAAACTTGGCAGGATTACCAGATTCAGCCAAAGAAGCCGCAAAAGAAATTGCAACATCAAAAGGAAAAGAGGGTTGGATTTTTACTTTAGATTATCCTAGCTATGTTCCGTTTATGACCTATGCTGATAATAGAGAATTGCGAAAAAAAATGTCTATTGCAGCTGGCAAAAAAGCGTTTCAACAAAACGAATTTAACAATGAACAAATTGTTTTAGATATTGTAAAACTTCGTCATCAAAGAGCCAATATATTAGGCTATAAAACCCACGCTCATTTTGTTTTGGAAGAAAGAATGGCAGAAACACCAGAAAAAGTAGTATCGTTTTCTAATGATTTATTAGCCAAAGCAAAACCTGCTGCAAAACGTGAGTTTGCCAATTTAGAAAATTATGCGAAAAAGCTAGACGGAATTGATCAACTTCAAAAATGGGACGGGGCTTATTATTCAGAAAAATTAAAGAAAGAATTGTTTTCTTTAGACCAAGAATTGCTAAAACCATATTTTAAATTAGAGAATGTTATTGATGGTGTTTTTCAGATTGCTAATAAATTATTCGATTTACAATTTGAAGAAGTATCTGATATCGACACCTATCACGAAGATGTTAAAACATACAAAGTAACCGATACAAAAGGCAATTTTATTTCGGTATTTTATGCTGATTTTCATCCAAGAAAAGGAAAACGCAATGGTGCGTGGATGACATCGTACAAATCGCAACAAATTAAAAATGGAGTGAATGAAAGACCGCACGTTTCTATTGTCTGTAATTTTACAAAACCTGTATTGGGCAGTGACGAAATAGCTACAGAAACAAAACCTTCATTATTAACATTCAACGAAGTAACTACTTTATTTCACGAATTTGGGCATGCTTTACACGGCATGTTGGCAAACACCACCTACAATAGTTTATCAGGAACTTCTGTTTCTTGGGATTTTGTAGAATTACCAAGTCAGGTTTTAGAAAATTGGTGTTATGAAAAAGAAGCCTTAGAATTGTTTGCTAAACATTATCAAACTGGGGAAACCATTCCTATGGAATATGTTCAAAAAATTAAAGAATCTGCTAGTTTTCATGAAGGAATGCAAACGCTTCGTCAGTTAAGTTTTGGTTTGTTAGATATGTCTTGGCATTCAGGTAATCCTTCAGAAATAAAGTCTGTAAAAGCTTTTGAAAACACAGCTTTTTCCGAAACACAATTGTATCCTGATGTTTTAGAAAATTGTATGAGTACGGCATTTTCTCATATTTTTCAAGGCGGATATTCAGCAGGATATTATTCTTATAAATGGGCAGAAGTGTTAGATGCAGATGCTTTTGAATATTTTTTGGAACAAGGAATTTTTAACAAGGAAGTAGCCACCAAATTTAAAGAACATGTGCTATCTAAAGGCGGAACAGAAAAGCCAATGGTTTTGTACAAACGCTTTAGAGGGCAAGAACCAAAACCTGATGCCTTGTTAAGGCGTGCTGGACTTTTGTAGTATTCAGTTTTCAGTGGCAGTATTCAGTTTACAGTCGCAGTTTTCAGTGGCAGTTTTGGTTAGTAGATTTTTTCAATGGTAGAGTACAAAAATGGAATTAACTAAAAACCAGTTTTTTAAACGCCAAATTACCTTGCCAGAAATTGGTGAAATTGGGCAACAGAAACTACAAAACGCTTCTGTTTTAGTAGCGGGTTGTGGTGGTTTAGGAAGCCCTATTGCGGTATATTTGGCTACAAGTGGCGTTGGAAAAATCCATTTGGTAGATTTTGATACGATTGATATAACCAATTTACACAGACAAGTTTTTTATTCTTTGGATGATGTTGGCAAACCAAAAGCAGAAACGTTATCAATCTTTATAAAAAAAAGAGCACCTTTTACAGAGGTCAATTTTACAAACTCCCGCATTTCAAAAGACACTATTTTTAAGTTGCTAGAAGGCATAGACATTGTCATTGATGCAACAGATTCTTTACCAACAAAATACTTGTTAAATGATGCTTGCGTTCTCAAA
>JBMYWO010000154.1:0-4106 GCA_049607505.1 Polaribacter sp. | reverse complement strand
ATATAGCAGACTTACCGTCCAAAGAATTGGGTATTGATGTTGAAGGGGATTTTAGTCCAAAATACATCGTTTCTTCAGATAAAAAAGACGTTGTAAAAAAACTAAAAAATTTAGTAAAAAAATCTGAAACGGTTTGGCTAGCAAGTGATGAGGATAGAGAAGGAGAAGCCATTGCATGGCATTTAGCCGAGCAACTAAAGCTGAAAGATGAGCATACAAAACGTATTGTTTTTCATGAAATAACAAAAAACGCCATTTTAAAAGCAGTCGAAAATCCAAGAGATATAGACTATAATATGGTAAATGCACAACAAGCTCGTAGGGTTTTAGACAGACTTGTTGGATACGAATTATCGCCTGTTTTATGGCGTAAAGTAAAAGGTGGTTTATCCGCAGGGAGAGTGCAATCTGTTGCTGTACGTTTGATTGTGGAAAAAGAAAGGAGTATTCAAAAATTTAATGCAGAAACATTTTATAAGGTAGTTGCTGAATTTTCTAATAATGAAGGAAAGACTTTTAAAGCAACCATTCCTAAAAATTTTGATTCTAAAAAAGATGCAGAAGAATTTTTAAAATCGTGTGCAAATGCTGAATTTTCTATTGCAGATTTAACAAAAAAACCTGCAAAAAAATCGCCTGCTGCACCTTTTACAACATCCACATTACAACAAGAAGCTTCACGTAAACTAGGATATCCTGTTGGTAAAACAATGCAAGTGGCACAGCGTTTGTATGAGGCTGGTTTTATCACATATATGAGAACAGATAGTGTAAATCTTTCTGTGGATGCAAGAAATGCTGCTGAAGAAGAAATTACAAATTATTACGGAGCAGAATATAGCAAGCAACGTGTTTTTAAGTCGAAAGCAAAAGGTGCGCAAGAAGCACATGAAGCTATTCGTCCTACAAATATGAAAATGCACTCCATAAATACTGAATATGATCAAACTCGATTGTATGATTTAATTTGGAAAAGAACCTTGGCATCTCAAATGAGTGATGCACAATTGGAAAGAACCAATGTGAAAATTGAGAATTCTGAAAACTCGAAAATCTTTACTGCAAATGGGGAAATGATAAAATTTGATGGTTTCTTAAAAGTATATTTAGAAGGAACTGATAATGAAGATGAAGAACAAAGTGGAATGTTACCAAATTTAAAAGTTGGCGAAATTTTAGCCTATGATTTTATTCATGCAACCCAACGTTTTACAAGTCCACCTTATCGTTTTACAGAAGCTTCTTTGGTAAAACAATTGGAAGAATTAGGTATTGGACGTCCATCTACGTATGCACCTACAATTTCTACTGTGCAAAGAAGAGGCTATGTAGAAAAAGGGCAAAATGAAGGAGTTGAAAGAAAATATGAAAGAATAATTTTACACAAAGGGAAAGTAATTCATAAAACGTTAAGCGAAAAAACGGGTTCTGATAAAAACAAATTAATTCCTACAGATATAGGCAATATTGTAAATGATTTTTTGGTTGCAAATTTTTCTAATATTTTAGATTTCGGATTTACAGCCAAAGTAGAATCTTCTTTTGATGATATTTCTGAAGGAAATGAAGATTGGATAGAAATGATAAAAGGTTTCTATACAAAATTTCATAAAACTGTTGAAGATGTTAAAGAAAATGCAAATAGAGAAAGTGGCGAACGTATTTTAGGAAAACATCCAGAGTCTGGAAAAACGGTTTTGGTACGTCTTGGAAAATTTGGACCCATAGCACAAATTGGTGCTCCAGAAGATGAAGAAAAACAATTTGCAAGTTTAAATAAAGATCAGAATTTAGGAACGATTACACTAGAGGAAGCTTTAGAGTTATTCTTGCTTCCAAAAACTTTAGGGACGTATAAAGGTGAAGAAGTTATTGTTTCTAATGGTCGTTTTGGACCTTATATTCGTTTTGGAAAACTGTTTGTTTCTTTAGCGAAAGGCGAAAATCCTATGGAAGTAGATTTGCCAAGAGCAGAAGAATTAATTATAGCAAAACAAAAAGCAGATGCACCCATTTATCATTATGAAGAATTGCCTGTACAAAAAGGAGTGGGTCGTTTTGGACCTTTTATAAAGTGGAATTCAATGTTTATCAACGTCAATAAAAAATACGATTTTGATAACCTTTCTGATGATGATATTATTGAATTAATTGAAACAAAAAAACAGAAAGAAATAGATAAAGTTATTCATAATTGGGAAGATGTTGGCATCAGAGTAGAAAAAGCACGTTGGGGTAGGTTCAATGTTTTAAAAGGAAAGATTAAAATAGAATTGCCAAAAACGACCAAAATAGAAAAACTTTCTAAAGCAGAAGCTATTAAAATGATTGAAGCTAAAACACCAAAAAAGAAAACTTCTAGAAAGAAAACTACTGGTAAAAAAACGACTAAAAAGAAGTAGAAAGGGTTGTTTGAAAAAATAAAAACGGTAACTTTGGAAAAAGTTAATCAGTGTATATGAAACAAAGGGTTTATATTGATACTTCAGTTGTTGGTGGTTATTTTGACAAAGAATTTGACGCGGTAAAAATGATGCGTGAAATAAGAAATAAAATTAGTGAAGAAACCCAAGGAATGAAACTTGCCGAATTGAAAGCATATATTAAAGCTAAACTAACGGAAAGTAAAATGAAACCTATTGGGCAATAATAATACACTTGAAAAACTACAACAGCCATTTTCTGTTATCAACAATCCTGTATATTAACGTTGATTAATTAATGATCCAAAACTTTTTAACTCCTGTAAAAGAACAAGTTGAAACACATTCAGTGTTACAATCCTCCTTAACTTTAGGAAATAAAATCAATATTTATACGCAACAAAAAGGATTTCCAGATTTAGAAAACGTTCAAATCGCACTCTTTGGTGTTCAAGAAGATAGAAATTCCGAAAACAATTTTGGTTGTGGGGAAAACTTGTTTTTTATCCGAAGAAAATTATACGATTTATTTCTAGGAAAATGGCATACCACCATTGCTGATTTAGGAAATGTTGAAAAAGGAAACACCGTACAAGACACATATTTTGCAACGCAAGAAATCATCACTTTTTTGCTGAAAAAAAACATTATTCCTATTATTATTGGTGGCGGACAAGACATTACTTATATCAATTATAGAGCATACGATTCTTTAGATCAAACTGTGAATATTACAGCCGTAGATAGCCGTTTTGATTTAGGAAATTTAGACGATCCTCTTACTTCTCAATCTTATTTAAGTAAGATTATTATGCAAAAACCCAACAATCTATTTAATTATAGTAATATAGGTTATCAAACATATTTTAATCCACAAGATGAAATAAAACTATTAGAAAGTTTACATTTTGATGCGTATCGATTAGGAAATACAAAAGATTTAGAAATTGTAGAACCTATTTTTAGAGATGCCGATATTGTCAGTATAGATATGGGTGCAGTAAGACAAAGTGAAGCACCTGCTAATAATAATACATCGCCAAATGGATTTTATGGCGAAGAAATTTGTGCTATTTCTAGATATGCAGGCATTAGTGATAAAGTTTCTTCCTTTGGAATTTATGAGTATAATTCAACCTTAGACAACCAACATCAAACCGCACATTTAATAGCGCAAATGATTTGGTATTTTATTGAAGGTGTGAATCATAGAGCAAAAGACTATCCTTTTTCTACTAAAGAAAATTATCAAAAATTTATGGTGTTGTTTGAAGATGATGACCCTATAAATTTTTATAAAAGTGATAAAACAGGTAGGTGGTGGATGGAGATAAATATTATATCAGATAATAAATACAAAAGACATGCGTTAATACCATGTACGTATCAAGATTATACAGATGCTACAAACCAAATTATACCAGAAAGGTGGTATAAGGCAATGAGAAAATTGGTTTAATTATAATAATGATAAAAAGAATACGTTAAAATATAATTCCGCATTGTTTTTTAACAAAAAAAATGATAGGTTTACCAACTTTTTCAGTAAAGATATTTAGAATATGAAGAAAGCAGTAATATATGCACTTTTAATAGTCGTTTTTTACAGTTGTGGCTCTAATGATAGAGGAGAATTGGTAGGAATAAAAGTTAAGAAAAAATGGTTTTCAGAAAAACCTTTTG
>JBMYWO010000153.1:0-4172 GCA_049607505.1 Polaribacter sp. | reverse complement strand
TGGCTGATAAACCTTACGAAACCTACACTTTTAAGATTGTTAATTCCTATCCACATGATACAAAAGCATATACACAAGGGTTAGAATATTATAAAGGATTTTTGTACGAAACCACTGGACGAAAAGGACAATCTACCTTACGAAAAGTGGACATAAAAACAGGAAAGGTGTTACAAAAAATAGATTTAGACAAAAAATATTTTGGCGAAGGAATGACCATTGTAAATGATAAAATTATTTGGTTGACTTGGCAAAATAAAAAGGGTTTTGTGTATGATTTAAAAACCTTTCAACAGGAAGAAGAATTTGAATACGACAAAAGTAAAGAAGGTTGGGGATTAACTCATAATGAATCTGAACTCATAAAATCTGACGGCACACATAAAATTTGGTTTTTAGATGCTACAACTAAAAAAGAAAAAAGATATATTCAGGTATATAACCACAAACAAAGCATTCCGTATTTGAATGAATTAGAATATGTTAATGGAAAAATTTATGCGAATTATTGGAAAAATCCACTAATTGCAATTATAAATCCAAGTTCTGGAATTGTAGAAGGAATTGCAAATTTATCTGGATTAAAAAAAGAAATGGAAAAAACTCAAAAACTTACAGATGAGGATGATGTTTTAAACGGAATTGCCTATGACAAAGCTAGCAACAGAATATTTGTTACTGGTAAAAATTGGGGAAAATTATTTGAAATTGAATTGATTAAAAAACAATAATTAAGTCAATTTAAAGTTCTATTTTATATAAAATTGAATTAAGTACATAACAAAATAATATTAGTACATGGTCTGTTTAAAATCAATATTTTAAGCGAAGGTGTTTTGCGAGACCTTTCAGGTTTCAAAAACCTGAAAGGTCTTGATAATAAAAGACTTACAGAGTTTTCAATCAATAAGGTTATTTTTTGTCATAGGGACTAAATAAATTTTATCTAAAAAGAACGATTTATTTTATATAATAATGCATTACAATGAGTGAATATGTTCTGTTTTAGTCTGATAAAAAGAAAAAAGTATGTGTAAATTCAGAAAATCTTTGTAGGTTTGTAATCTTACAACTTTTTAAATAAAATCCCTATAATTTGGTAATATTGCCAAATAGTGGGTTTTTTTATTTATATAAATTATAAAAATATGCTATTTTCAACAGTCTCTTTCATCTCAAAGAAAAAACTTTTTTCATTATTTTTATTAGTAGCTCCTATACTTACATTTGCGCAAGAAAAAGGATTAGACCAAAAAATTGATGAAGCCTTTCAGCCCGTTGCAGATGCTTTTGATAAAATTATTTTCTTTCCCATTTACAAAGATGCAACTTTAGAAATTCCTTTTATATTGGCCTTATTAGTTGGAAGTGCCGCCTTTTTTACCATTTATTTTAAGTTTCCAAATATTTTTCATTTTAGAACAGCCATAAATGTTGTTAGAGGCAAATACGATGAAGTTGACAAACACTCACTTGGCGACGAATCTGCGGGTATAGATGGTGATATTAAAGATACCATTAGGGATGAAAGTGAAGAAGGAGAAGTTTCACATTTTCAAGCTTTAGCTACTGCAGTTTCTGGTACGGTTGGTAATGGTAATATTGCCGGTGTGGCTTTAGCTATTGCGTTGGGTGGCCCTGGGGCAACATTTTGGATGGTGATTTCTGGTTTGCTAGGAATGTCAACAAAATTTGTGGAATGTACCCTAGGTGTTCAGTATAGAGATGTTGGTGAGGACGGAACGGTGTATGGAGGTCCTATGTATTATATCAAAAAGGGTTTAAAAGAAAGAGGTTTTGAAACCCTTGGAAAAATTGTAGCTTTTATTTTTGCAATCTTTGCTATTGGTGCTTCTTTTGGAGGTGGTAATGCAGCACAATCTAATCAGGCAACCATTGTTTTAAAAGAATTATTAGGATTAGAAAGCACAAGCGCAGGTGCTGTGATTGGTATTATACTTGCTATTTTGGTTGGAATCATCATTATTGGTGGTATTAAAAGAATTGCATCAGTAACAGAAAAAGTAGTGCCTTTTATGGCAGTTATGTATTTAATTGCCTGTTTATATATTATAGGAAGTAACTTTTCTTTTGTTGATGATGCCTTTGCATTAATTTTTAGAGAAGCATTTAACCCGAAAGCCTTTGGTGTAGGGGGTATTATAGGAGTTTTATTAGTCGGGTTTAAACGTGCTGCTTTTTCAAACGAAGCAGGTGCAGGTTCTGCATCCATTGCACACTCCGCTGTAAAAACAAAATATTCGGCTTCAGAAGGGTTAGTTGCCTTGTTAGAACCTTTTATAGATACCGTTGTGATTTGTACAATGACGGCTTTGGTCATTATTATTTTCAATTTTGGAGGTGGCGACGGAGCTGTTTTTCAATATGGAAACGACGGTTCTGGAGCAGTATTAATAGACGGAATTTCTTATGAAGGCGCAGGAATTACTTCAAAAGCATTTGCAGCATACATTCCTTATTCTAATGTATTCTTAACAATAGCCGTTGTTTTATTTGCCGTTTCTACAATGATTTCTTGGTCTTATTATGGTTTACAATCTTGGAAGTTTTTATTTGGTAGAGGAAAAAAAGCAGATTTAACGTATAAATCATTATTCTTATTATTTGTATTCGTTGGAGCAGCAGCAAGTATGGGTTCTATTTGGAAATTCTCTGACGCAATGATTTTTGCCATCATATTTCCTAATATGGTTGGTCTCTATTTCTTATTTCCAGTTGTTAAAAAAGAATTAAAACGTTATCTTTCGGCTATAAAACGCTAAAAGAGAATGATAAACATATTCAAATCCCATTTCTGGTATAACAAAAACCAAAGAAATGGGATTTTCTTTTTGGTGCTTGTCATTATAATTTTACAATCCATATTCTATGTTGTAGATTTTTCTTCTGAAGATTTGGTGGACACCCATCAAACCGAATTAATTGCCTTTCAAAAACAAATAGATAGCCTAAAAATAATAGCCATAGAAAACAGAAAGCCTAAAATATTTCCTTTCAATCCAAATTATATTACAGATTATAGAGGAGAACAATTAGGAATATCTTTAGATGAAATAGATAGATTACTAGCTTTTAGAAAAACAGGGAAGTTTATCAACTCCAAAAAAGAATTTCAGCAGGTAACCAAAGTTTCAGATAGTTTGCTCAATACAATTTCCCCATTATTCAAATTTCCAGATTGGGTGGTAAAACGAAATCAACAACTCCAAAAACAAAAACAAAACTCCAATTCGTCATTGCAAGGAACGAAGCAATCTTATCAAAATAAACACAAAAAATCAATATCTACAACAGACATCAACAAAGCAACTGCGGAAGATTTAAAAACCATTAGTGGCATTGGCTCATCATTTTCAAAAAGAATTATTAAATATAGAACAAGATTACAAGGCTTTTCTCTTAAAGAACAGTTATATGAAGTTTGGGGATTGGAGAAACAAGTTGCAGACAACGTCTTGTCAATTTTTGAAATTATTGAAAAACCAACGATTAAAAAAGCAAATGTAAACACTGCAGCGTTTAAAGAATTACTCAAAAACCCATACATAGATTATGAGTTATGCGTCAAAATTTTTGAATATAGAGATGAAGTTGCTGAACTTCAAGATATATCAGAATTAAAAAATATCGAAGGTTTTCCTTTAGATAAATATGATAGAATAGTCTTATATTTGGTTGCTAAATAAACGATACAAATTTCTATTTATGAGCAGTATGTATTTTACTGAAGAACATGAAACTTTTCGCCAAAGTTTTAAAGATTTTTTACAAAAAGAAGTGGTACCACATATTGAAAAGTGGGAAAAAACGGGCGAGATAGAACGTTTTATTTGGAAGAAATTTGGTGATATGGGCTATTTTGGTTTGAATTATCCTGAAGAATATGGCGGATTGGATGTAGATTTTTTTTATACTGTTATTTTTTTAGAAGAATTACAAAAAATTAATTCTGGCGGATTTGCAGCTGCGATGTGGGCACACGTATATTTAGCAATGACACATCTAAATAAGGAAGGAAATGATGCCATAAAAAAGAACTATTTAACACCAAGTATCCACGGAGATAAAATAGGCTGTCTGTGTGTTACAGAACCTTTTGGAGGTTCTGACGTAGCAGGTATGAGAACCACTGCGGTGAAAAAAGAAAATAC
>JBMYWO010000152.1:0-4190 GCA_049607505.1 Polaribacter sp. | reverse complement strand
GCAAAAAATGCGGTTGAAAAAGGGATGCTTTATGCATACAGAGACCGTAAAAACAATAAGAGAAATTTTCGTGCATTATGGATTATGCGTATTAATGCAGCAGCTCGTTTACACGGAATGTCTTACTCTCAATTTATGGGAAAAGTAAAAGCGAATAATATTGAGCTAAACCGTAAAGTTTTAGCAGATTTAGCTATGAACAACCCAGAAGCTTTTAAGGCGGTTGTAGAAAAAGTAAAATAAAACCCCTTTTAATTCCCTAAAGGGGAAATTTTAGTAAGTTTTTGGGTAATTTGTTTCCTTTTTTTGATTGATAAAATTCTCTGCAAAATGCTACATTATGTTTGTTTTACAATTCTATTTTAATTTCTGAAAGGTTAAGATTTTTGCTAAAGGCAATCTCTAGTATTAATATTTTGGTATTCAGGTAATTAGTTATATCTTTATTGTATGAATAGATATAAGAAAACAAGCACAAGTTCATTATTTTCAGAAACTTACCGACCTGAGAAGATTAGTAAACAAGGCGGTCCTTTAGAGCGATTGAACAAAGTAATAAATTGGGATTACTTTCGAGAAACGATAGATAAAATGTATAGTCAAAAAATAGTAAATGCAGGGCCTAAGCCCTATGACCCGTTATTAATGTTCAAGATATTGATACTACAACGCTATTATAACTTGAGCGATGCTCAAATAGAATATCAAATATTAGATAGATTAAGTTTCTGTCGTTTTTTAGGCTTATCATTAAATGATAAAGTTCCAGATGAAAAGACGATTTGGGATTTTCGAGATAAGTTGATAAAAAAAGGGATTGAAAAGGAGTTATTTACCAACTTTGGTTTAATGATGCCAAGGTATTAGCAGATGGGTGGAGTGGTTACAAGCCTTTAAAAGAAGAATATCCAAATCTAAAACAAACTTTATCTAATGAAGGGAAAAACTTTAAGATGCTTCATATTCAGATTAGGAACTTTAAAAATTGGCTAAGAGGAGTACACTCTTACTGTAATAAAGAAAATCTGCAAAAGTATATTGATGAATATTTTTTTAGATATAATAGAAGAAATCATAGAAAATCAATTTTAGATAAAATGATTGAGAGATGTATCAAACATAAACCTATGACTCTCAAGGAAACTAAAATTATTGCGACTTAATGGGTAACCTAAAAAATTATTTCCTCCCTTCAACCACAATAACAATTTCGCCTTTTGGGGGTTTGTTTGTATAATATTCTAAAACTTCTGTTACAGTTCCTCTAATAGTTTCTTCAAAAATTTTGGTCAATTCTCTTGAAACTGAAACTTGTCTTTCTGAACCAAAATACTCTACAAAATGCCCTAACGTTTTTATCAATTTATGTGGACTTTCATAAAAAATCATCGTTCTTGTTTCTTCTACAAGTTTCAAAAACAGGCTACGCCTACCTTTTTTAACTGGTAGAAAACCTTCAAAAACAAATTTATCATTGGGCAAACCAGAGTTGACCAACGCAGGTACAAAAGCAGTTGCGCCAGGTAAACATTCTATGTCAATATTGTTTTGTACACAAGCTCTACTCAATAAAAACCCAGGATCAGAAATTGCGGGTGTTCCAGCGTCAGAAATAATTGCACACGTTTCTCCAGTTTTTAATCGATTGATAATGCCTTCTATAGATTTGTGTTCATTATGTTTATGATGGCTATGCATGGGCGTTTCAATCTCAAAATGCTTTAAGAGTTTTCCACTGGTACGGGTGTCTTCTGCCAAAATAAAATCGACTTCTTTTAAGATGCGAATCGCTCTAAAAGTCATGTCTTCTAAATTGCCTATTGGCGTAGGAACTAAATATAATTTGCTCATAAAAATTATAATGACAAGTTAAACAATGATGATTATTTGTTAAAAATATCTAAATATGCATCAAAAATATACAGACGATTTCTTCGAGATCCTGTTATTTCTTTAAGAATACTTATCGTTTCTAATTTGTTTATTAACTGATATGCCGATTGTGGGTTTTTTTCAATTATTTCGCTAACTTTTTGAGCATCAATCACGGGGTTGCTATACAAATAACTCATTATTTTATGTGCATCAGAACTTCTTGCTCCTAGTTTTGTGATTTTTCTTTCGACCTGTTTAGAAAGATCCATTATTTCATGAAAAGTTTCTACTCCTTTTTTTGCTGTTTCTATAACTCCAGTCAAAAAGAATTTAAACCACTGGTTTATATCATTATGTGTTCTAACTCTCATTAAATTATCATAATACAAACTTCTATGCTGTTCAAAAAAGTCTGATAAATATAAGATAGGACGTTTTAATATTCCTTTATTCACCAAATATAAAGTAATTAGTAATCTTCCTACTCTTCCATTTCCGTCTAAAAAAGGATGAATAGTTTCAAATTGATAATGAATTAATGCAATTTTTAATAATTCTGGCATTGGGTTTTGTAAATCATTTGCAAATTTTTCAATATCTGAAATTAAATCATCTACCGTATTTTGAGCAGGTGGTATAAAAACAGCATCATTGATTGTAGCTCCACCAATCCAGTTTTGACTTTTTCTATATTGCCCAGGTAATTTATGCTCACCTCTAACCCCTTGTAATAGTAATTTATGAGTTTGTTTGATTAGACGTGTTGAAAAGGGCAGGTTTTTTAATAATTGTACTCCATAATCCATCGCTTGTATATAATTTTGTACCTCTTGCCAATCATCTCTTTTCTCAAAAGCAACATCCTCTTTTTTAAGAAAAACCTCTTCTATATTTGTTTGCGTTCCTTCTATTTTAGTAGATTGTGTAGCTTCTTTAGCAATATGCATTTGTGTGTACAAATCTATATTTACATATTCAGAATACATATCCAATCGTCCAATATGCCTATCGGTAACGCTTAATAATTGAATTAATTTCATGTCGTTTATTATCCACTCTCTGTTGATATGAGTAGGCTGAAAACTTTTGTAATGTCCTTGATTTTGAAATAAACCTGATTTAAAATTTATCATATTAGCAAACTATACTATTGTGCAAAAATAATAAAAATCATAATAAGGGTTATCTTTATTATGATTTATTTTAAAAAATCATAATAACTTGTTTAGTAATTATGATTTAATTGATAATATTCTTTCAAGCAATTATTTTTTCTAAATACTTTCAATAAGCTTCTAAAGTAATATCTGCCACAACATTGCCAATATGTTTTGTAAAAAGCGGTTCAAATTGTGTAAAAACAACAAAAATCATAATAAAGATAACCCTTATTATGATTTTTTAAAATAAATCATATTAACCTATCTAGTAATTATGATTTATTTGAATAGAATATTTAAAGCAATCATTTTTCTAAATGTTTTCATAGTTCTCTATAGTAATATCTGCCACAACATTGCCAGTATGTTTGGTAGAAAGCGGTTCAAACAATAAAATATGAACCTCTTCTTTGGCAACAGGTTTATGCTCAACTCCTTTTGGCACAATATAAAACTCGCCTTCGTTTATGGTAACAATTTCATCTCGTAAGTGCATTTCTAAAACGCCTTTTTTTACCATAAATAATTCATCTTCGTCATTATGTTTATGAAAAACAAATTCACCTTTTATTTTGGCTAATAAAATCTGTTGCCCGTTTAATTCCCCAATTTTTTTAGGCGACCAATGATCTGAAAACAAATCAAATTTTTCTTGTATATTAATTACACTCATATTTACAAACTTACAAAGATTTTAATAGATAAAATGTTTAGTTTTGTAGCTTAAATAGAGAGATATGTATAGAAGTCATTCTTGTGGAGAGTTAAGAGCATCACATATAAATACAGAAGTAACTTTAGCGGGTTGGGTGCAAAAATCACGCGATAAAGGATTTATGATTTGGGTAGATCTGCGTGATCGTTACGGAATTACACAATTAATTTTTGACGAAGAGCGCACACCAACAGCAATGATGGAAAAAGCAAAATCTTTGGGAAGAGAATTTGTGATTCAAGTTACTGGAAAAGTGATTGAACGCGAGTCTAAAAACTCAAAAATGAATACTGGTAATATAGAAGTGCTAGTTTCTAGGTTAGCTATTTTAAACGAAGCAAAACTACCGCCTTTTACCATTGAAGATGAAACCGACGGAGGTGAAGACATCAGAATGAAATACCGGTATTTAGACATTAGAAGAAATCCTGTAAAAGATA
>JBMYWO010000151.1:0-4203 GCA_049607505.1 Polaribacter sp. | reverse complement strand
TCGAAGTTGATAACGATAACAAATGAAAATAACGGCATTAAGAAAGGATTAGTAATCACCGAAAAAAATTGTGCTAAAGAACGCGCCATCTTTTACAATTGTTTTCTAAGTCGTGCTACTGGAATATTTAGTTGTTCTCTGTATTTAGCAATAGTTCTTCGAGCAATATTATACCCTTTTTCTCTTAGTACGATGGCTAGTTTTTCATCGGTTAAAGGCTTTTTCTTATCTTCTTCAGAGATGACGGTTTCTAAAATTTTCTTAATTTCTTTAGTAGAAACATCTTCACCTTGGTCGTTTTTCATCGATTCAGAAAAGAATTCTTTAATGAGTTTTGTGCCGTAAGGCGTAGAAATATATTTGCTATTGGCTACTCTAGAAACCGTAGAAATATCCATGTTTATTTGGTCTGCAATATCTTTTAAAATCATCGGTTTTAGTTTACGCTCATCACCTGTTAAAAAATAATCATATTGATAATGCATAATGGAATTCATAGTTACCAACAAAGTTTGCTGACGTTGTTTGATGGCATCTATAAACCATTGTGCCGCATCTAGTTTTTGTTTGATAAAAAACACAGCATCTTTTTGCGATTTACTTTTGGTAGTGGCTTCTTGATATCCTTTTAGCATATTATTGTATTCACGAGAAACGTGTAATTCAGGGGCATTTCTAGCATTTAAGGTTAAATCTAGCTTACCATCTATAATTTTGATAGAAAAATCGGGTACAATTTGTTCAGCTATTTTGTTATTGCCAGCATAGGAACTTCCAGGTTTTGGGTTTAATTTTCCAATTTCTGCATTTACTTCTTTTAAGTCTTCTTCAGAAATATTAAATTTTTCTATCATTTTTTTGTAATGCTTTTTTACAAAATGATCAAAAGCAGTATCTAAAATTTTAATTGCTAAAGTTCTTGTTTTAGTAGCCTCTTTTGCTTTTAGTTGAATAATTAAACATTCTTTTAAATCTCTAGCTCCTACCCCAATTGGATCTAATTTTTGCACAACTTCGGTAAGAACTTTTTCTACTTTTTGTTCGTCTGTAAAAACATTTTGAGTAAAGGCTAAATCATCTACCAAATCAATAACCTCTCTTCTCACATAGCCACTATCGTCTATACTTCCTACTAAAAATTCAGCAATCAAACGCTCTTCTTCATCAATTCGAAACGTATTTAACTGGTTTTTTAAAGACTGATGAAAAGTAATTCCTGCTGCATACGGAACATTTTTTTCATCATCATCGGGAGAATAATTATTTGCTTGAGTTTTATAACTCGGAATTTCGTCATCACTCAAATATTCATCAATATTAATGTCTTCGGCATCTATCTTTTCTGTACCTGTATCGTCAAATTCATTTGATAACTCTTCATCAAAAGAATCGCTTTCATCTTTGCCTGTGTCTAGTGCAGGATTTTCTTCAATTTCTTGTTTTAACCGTTCTTCAAAAGCCTGCGTTGGCAACTGAATTAGCTTCATCAACTGAATTTGTTGTGGTGATAATTTTTGTAAGAGTTTGTATTGTAAACTTTGTTTTAGCATATTTTTATGAATCCTATTTTAAAATCGTTCTTATTTTATTTGGATCTTGCCTATTGTCCCAAAAAGCAGTAATAATAATTTTAACATTTGTAATTGTATAAAATATGGAATAAGAATCGAAAAAAATAACTCGTGTATTTTTATGGTCAACTAATTTTCCCATTTCTGGAAATTGTTTCAGCAAATGTAATCTTTCAACAATAATTATATTCAATTTTGAAGAATAGGAAACACTTTTATTTCGCTCATTCCAATAATTAAAAATCTGATCACGTTGTTTAATAGCGATTTTTGTCCAAACTATTCGAACTGCATCCATTCAGCATCTTTTTTTGCCAATTCTTCTTCGCTAATTAAATTACCATTCCTAATATCTTCCTCACTCATTTCCAACATTTCCTTTTGAATGGCAGTTAAGTGAATAATATTGTCATCTTTATCATTTTTAGTAACATCAAAAATTGTAGCAATAACATCTAATAAACGCTGATTATCGGTTTTAAGAATTTGATTGATTAATTTACTTTTTAATCCATCAACAGTATTTGCAGTATTCATAATTTGTCTTTTTATAAAAATACAAAAATTATCATAATCAACTCTCGTCTTTCAGGATATTAAAGAGGAAACCTAAAATCTTACATTTTATGAATTTTCTTTCAAAATTAATGAAACTCTTTTTTGTAATTCTGGAATTACATTCTTTTCAAACCAAGGGTTTTTTGTTAACCAAAACCGATTTCTTGGTGATGGATGTGGCAGTACAAAATAGGTAGGCAAATATGCTGGATAATTATCTACGGTTTCCGTAAGTGTTCTTTTGGCGTTGTCTTTTAAGTAATAATTCTGTGCGTACATTCCAATCAAAATGATCAATTCTACATTTGCCATTTTATCAAATAGTGTTTTGTGCCATTGTGGAGCGCATTCTTTTCTTGGAGGTTTATCGCCACTTTTTCCTTTCCCTGGATAACAAAATCCCATAGGAATGATGGCAAATTTTATGACATCATAAAATTCTTCATCCGAAACATTGAGCCATTTACGGAGTTGTTTCCCGCTAGCATCATTCCAAGGAATTCCAGATGCGTGAACCTTGGTTCCTGGGGCTTGTCCAATAATGACAATTTTAGAACTTTGATGTGCAGTAACCACAGGATTTGCGCCCAAGTCTAAATGAGGTTCGCAAATTGCACATTGTTTTATTTCTGAAATGAGTTGTTTCATAATTAATACAAGAAACTAAATACACATAAAAAATACGATATAAACTCTTTATTTCTATGTCATCTCTGATTATAATTCCTTTAACCTGTTGTGTGATTTTATTTTATCCAATAACAAAAATAAGTTTTTTAAAAACAAATGTTTGTAAGACCCTTCAGGTGGGCTGTTAAATATTAACATATTTCGTGAAAAATAATTCGTTCTTTTTTGTCTTTATTTTAACTTTCAAAACCCTTTAAAATAAAAGGTTTTCATTGTTTTTTTTAATTTATTTTAGAGTCAAAAAAGAACGTTTTTTAAAAATTTCAAAAGCTACATAATTAACACCCCACCTGAAAGGTCTTGATAACGAAAAACTTACAATATTTTCAATCAATGATATTTGTTTTTTATTAGAAATCAAATTTTAATTGTACCAAAAAAGGAGTTCTTTTTTCTGTGTTTAAATTTCCAAATGAAATACCCAATAAACGTACTGAATTTTTTAATGTATCTTGATATAATAGCTCTTTTACAATAGGCATAAATTCACTTTTCTTTTGTATAAAATCTGTTCCTGTTTTGCTTCTTGTTTGTTGTGTAAAATCAGAATATTTAATTTTTAGTGTAATTGTTTTTCCTTTAGTATTAGACTTTATCATACGTTTTTCTAATTCGTCTGCTATTTTATCTAGCTTTTCTAACATAAAAATTTCCGAAGAAATATTGTTAAAAAAGGTACGCTCTGCAGCAATAGATTTTCTAATTCGGTTTGGTTTTACAGCACTATTGTGAATGCCACGAACAATATTGTAATAGAATGTTCCTGATTTTCCGAATAGCTTTGTCAATTCATCTAATGTTTTTTCTTTTAAATCATTCCCCTTAAAAATACCTAAATTGTGCATTTTTGCTGCAGTAACTTTTCCTACGCCATAAAATTTATTGACAGGAAGTTCTTCTAAAAACAATAACACCTCTTCTGGATTAATGGTTTTTTGTCCATTCGGTTTGTTTATATCCGAAGCTATTTTGGCAATGAATTTATTAATAGAAATTCCTGCTGAGGCATTTAGCGCTAGTTTTTCAAAAATTTGTTGACGGATTTCTTGTGCAATTAAACTCGCTGACGGATTTCCTTTTTTATTTTCGGTAACGTCTAAATAAGCTTCGTCTAAAGAAAGTGGTTCGACCAAGTCTGTGTATTCATAAAAAATTTCTCTAATCTTTGATGAGATTTCTTTATACCTTTCAAATCGTGGTTTTACAAATAATAAATGCGGGCATTTTTGTCTTGCTAGCACACCACTCATTGCAGAACGAACGCCAAATGTTCTTGCTTCATAACTAGCTGCAGAAACCACCCCTCTTTTACCTTCACCACCAACAGCTAAAGGTTTTCCTCTTAATTCAGGATTGTCTAACTGTTCTACAGAGGCATAAAACG
>JBMYWO010000150.1:0-4216 GCA_049607505.1 Polaribacter sp. | reverse complement strand
TCGAGTGTTTTTTTATTGGGCACAACGTGTTTGTATATGGTTTGTTGCGTGTTTAAGCACTAAAGTTAGCAAATAAAACACGAACCAAGAAAGTCCGCGAGGACTTTCGTAAGTAGGCAAGAAGCCAGCAATAAATTATATACGGTGTTGCCAGTAGTATTTTATTTTTCAGACCTATTTAATATCTCAACTATATAACTATTTCTTAATTCTCTTTCTCTTTTGTTATTAACAGCTTCTGCTGAAGCCAACTTATAATCTGCTGGAATATCTAATTCAAATAATTCCAATTCGTTTTTTAGTTTTTTAATGTCAAAATCGATTTTAGTTATTCTATTAGAAATAGCTATTATTAAAGAAAATATGTTTGATTTATTGTGCCAATATGATTTAGGTGTTAAATCTAATTTCAAAATTAATTCAGCTTTTTTTTCAAAAACTGCTACAACTTCATCCTTTTCATCAAATGTTAAAGCATAATCATTTAAAAAATCATTCGTTTTGTCATTTCTATTGAAGAAGTCAGCTAAATTAGTTGACATCATATTCAATATGTGCATTAGATGAGCTTTTTTTGCGAGGTCTCTTGCAGTATAAATATTTCTATCGGTTATTAATTCTACGAAACACGAAACTTTTTGTTTTTTTGCCCAACTAAAATATTCTTTTGGAATATTTGGGTCTTCTTTAAAGTCATCAGACTCTTCATTATGTTCTAAATTTATTTGGTTACCAAGTAATTTAGCAACTAACATATATTCTGATGTCGAAAACTCCGAAGCCATTTTTTCGATTGCAGTTAAAGAGTTTGAAGTTCTATTAATTCTTTGGAAAATTTCCTGGACTTTTGGGTCGTCATTTTCAATATCTAATTCAATAACTGCAACTTCGTATTTCAAAAAATCAGATTTTTCAGATTCTGTTAAATCTCCATAATATTTTCCATCTACATCAAATTCGTTCTCAATAAATCTAATTATAGCATTAGTTCTTTGTTGTCCATCCACAATACAAGAAATTGTTGACATTGTTTCCACATCAACTTTTCCTTTAGAAATGAATATTTGAGGAAATGGATAGCCTAAAAGTATTGTTTTTATAAAATCCTTATTGTGAACTTCACGCCAAACTAAATTTCTTTGAAAATAGGCATCTGGAATTAATATTTCTTTACGAACGTCATTTACTAAATTTAATAACGAAACTGACCTTACTCTATATTCAATCATTATATTGTTTTATTTGAGATGTAATCTCTAATTATACCACTTTGTTTAAGTTCAAAAAATGTTTGCGACATATATATTCCTGCATTGATAGATTTAAATAAGTCTTTATGTTCTCCTGATAGTTTGCCGAAAAATTTCCTCCAATTAGCTCTTTTTTTTCCTGTAGGCATTAAATCTGGTCGAAAAATTCCTTTAGAAATATAGCTAACATATTCATTGTAAGTTGAGCGTCCATCTATAATTGGAAATGTAGACCTATCTTTAAAACCTTTTGTTTGCTTGATTGCATATTCCGAATACTTTTGAAATAAATGTAAATCGATAATTGCAACATCAAGATCAGAAATTTTTTCGGTGAATTTATTTTCTTTATGAAAACTTTGACCAGTTTTTGCAGAACCTACAATTTGAATATTAACAATTGGAATCTGAAAGTATTGGCTGATTTCATTTAAAATTTTAAATTGTCTTTCTTCGTCTCCAATCATTGCCATTGTCGGAAATGTCAAATAAACTTTTCGTACAATTTCACTATGTGGTTTGTTTTCAGCTAAACCAATGTCTATAGATTTTAAATAGTTCATTTGTGTTTCAATGTTTCTTAATATTACTGGCAACGGTTTTGTATATGGTTTGTTGCGTGTTTCAAGCAACTAATTTAGTAAATAATTACCGACCAAGAAAGTCCGCGAGGACTTTCGTAAGTAAGCAATAAGCCAGCAATAAATTATATACTTTGTTGAACTAAATCCGCCAAAGGCGGGATAGCTAAAACAACTATCTACTTCAAAAATAGGCAAAATTCTTATCTTATTAATTTAAAACACTAAAAAATTAATAATATGAGAAAAAAGACAGGATTAACAATAGTAGAGCGCGCCATTATTTTGGTACCGGGCTTTGAAGCCGTTTCCAAAAAGATGCAGCAACAAGTTGTTTTGAGAGGGCAAAGTATGAGCACGTTCAATAACTATATTAGGCGAATTGCAGCCATATCGCTTCATTTTGGTCAGCTACCCGATGAAATAGACGAAGACGAAATCAACACCTATCTAGTAGGTTTGGCACGAGACCCCAAATCGCCATCCCGAAGTAGCTTTAAACATATGGTTTATGGGCTTAGGTATTATTACCGTATTTGTGGGAAAAACAAAAAAGCCATAGCCTTGCCCGCCCTAAAACAAGATAGCAAACTGCCCATTATATTAAATCAAAAAGAGCTCAAAGAACTTTTTATGGCGCCAAAATTATTAAAACACCGAGTAGTATTAAGCTTAATATACTCAGCAGGACTCAGAGGGCAAGAAGTTATCAATCTAAAAATAGCAGACATAGATTTTGAACGAAAAACGATACACATACGCCAGTCAAAATACAAAAAAGATAGAATAGTTCCATTATCTACCGATATTAGCAAGGGTCTAAAAAAGTACCTGGCAGCAGAAAATCCGCACATTTGGTTGTTTAATGGCAAAAAACTTCATAGCCAGTATAGCACCAAAGGCTTGTCTTGGATAATGCGCGAAACGCTAAAGAAAACGACTATAATCAAAGCGGTCAATCTACATTCGTTAAGACATTCTTATGCCACCCATTTACTAGAACAAGGCTTGAATATTGTTACGGTAAAAAAGCTGCTAGGGCACGCCAGTATTACCACAACGATGATCTATTTGCACGTAGCCCAATGCGAATATATAGAAGCACATAGTCCATTTGACAAGCTTTATGGCAAGGCAAAAAAATAGATTTGAGCTATCAGATGTTGTTCAGCAATTTGGTAAACAGTTTATAAAAAAACACTCCTTATCTTCACAGCAAACCAAGGTATTGCACAATATAGTGCGGTGTAGAACGGCAACTTTGGGAGGGCACAAAGAAGTTTGTAATTGTTGTAATAAAGAGCAATATAGCTACAATAGTTGTGGCGATAGACACTGTCCAAAATGTCAACATTTAAAGCAAATCAACTGGATAGAAAAGCTGCAAGCACAAGCGCTGCCTGTAAAGCACTATCATATTATTTTTACGGTGCCACATTGTTTAAACAATATTTGCCAGTGGAACGCTAAATTATACCATCAAATATTATTTAAAAGTGTATGGAAAACGCTGCGAAGTTTTGGCTACACGCATTACGGTGTAGAAAGTGGCGCTATAGCGGTGCTGCATACTTGGGGGCAAAATTTATCCTTACATCCACATATTCATTGCATCGTACCAGCAGGCGGAGTAGACTTAAAAGGAAACTGGAAAGCGGTAGGAAAAAACGATAAATATCTCTACCCTGTACAGCAACTCAGTGCATCATTTAAAGCGACTTTTTTAGCCTGCTTAAAAAAAGAATTAAAGCAGCTCAAAAGTCTTTCAGGATTTTATGCTGCTATTCAAATGGCCTACAATAAGAAATGGGTGGTTTACTGTGAAGCACCAATGACAGGCGTAAGCCAAGTCATAAAATATCTAGGACAATACACGCATAAAATAGCCATCAGTAACAGGCGAATACAAAATATTACCAAAGAAGAAGTACACTTTTATGCCAAAGATTACCGAGATAATGCTACGGTAAAATTAGCGAAATTAAAAGGGGTAGAATTTTTGCGAAGATTTGTACAGCATGTATTACCCAAAGGCTTTGTTAGGATAAGAAAATATGGCGTTTACAATGCCAGCCTAAGAAAAAGTTTGAGGCTTCAATTAAAAGAAAAGCAAACAGATTTTGAAGCACTTTTAACACAAGAAATACAGGCAGAAAACGGAAACACAGGCGATAAAAAAGCCTTAGAAAAAAGCTGTCCATTTTGCAAAAAAGGAACTATGATTGTAGTAAAAAAGATAGCAAGAAGTAGGTCTCCACCGGCTCATTTGCCTACTATTTTACTTTCATATTTAAACTAAGGCTATATTTTTTGATTTGCAAAAATCAGAGAACAGCACCTTTTATGCCCAAAATCGAGTAAAAACATCAAAAAAGCAAAACTTGA
>JBMYWO010000149.1:0-4262 GCA_049607505.1 Polaribacter sp. | reverse complement strand
TTCCAACTGCCGATAAAACAACGTCAGCTTCTAAAATTTCTTCTCCTTTTTTAGTTTTTACAGTTGCTTTTACTCCATCACCAGAAATATCAACAGATTCAACAGAAGAATTGGTCATTACTTTAATCCCAGCTTTTTTAAAAGAACGTTCCATTTGTTTGGAAATATCCTTGTCTTCCACAGGAACAATGTTTGGCATAAACTCTACAATAGTAACGTCTGTTCCCATAGCATTGTAGAAATGTGCGAACTCAACACCAATAGCACCAGAACCCACAACAATCATAGATTTTGGTTGACTTGGTAAGCTCATAGCTTCTCTATATCCAATTACCTTTTTGCCATCTTGTGGTAAATTTGGCAATTCACGAGAACGTGCTCCAGTAGCAATAATGATATTATCGGCAGCATATTCAGTTACTTTTCCATCTTTATCAGTAACATCTACTTTTTTTCCAGCTTTTACTTTACCAAAACCATTGATAATATCAATCTTGTTTTTTTTCATTAAAAACTGAACACCTTTGCTCATACCATCTGCAACACCACGACTACGTTTGATTACGGCTTCAAAATCTTTGTCAATCGCTTCCGCCTTTAATCCGTATTCATCTACATGCTTTAGATAATCATACACCTGAGCAGATTTTAATAAGGCTTTTGTAGGGATACATCCCCAATTTAAGCAAATTCCTCCTAAATTTTCTTTCTCTACAACCGCAGTTTTAAACCCTAATTGAGATGCTCTAATAGCAGCTACATATCCTCCAGGTCCGCTTCCAATGATAATGATGTCGTATTTCATTCTAAAAATTGTTTAAGGTTTAAAGTTTAAAAAGTTTAAGGTTCGCTTTCCAATTCTTTAAATTAATTTTTTTTTTTGCAAATTTAATGATAAACTAATTTATACTAATGTTCTTTATCCTTTCCCCTTCAGAAAGCTAAAATGAGATTTTTTTTCCACAATCTATCCCTTCCCTTTGGGAAGGTTAGGATGGGCTTGGGCTTTTACATCCTCTCAGGAACCTGAATTCCTAATAATAAAAATGCAGATTTTATAGTATCAGCCACTTTTTTAGATAACTGTACTCTAAATATTTTTTTATCTTGATTTTCTTCTCCTAAAATAGATACGTTCTGATAAAACGAATTGAATTCTTTTACCAAATCGTAGGTATAATTCGCAATTATGGCAGGCGAATATTGATTTGCAGCTTGCTGAATTGCTTCAGGATACATTTCTAATTGTTTTAATAATTCTTTCTCTTTTGTATGCAATTCAATAGAAACAGATTTCGAATAATCAAAATTTGCTTTTCTAATAATAGATTGAATTCTTGCATAGGTATATTGTATAAAAGGGCCTGTATTTCCTTGAAAGTCGATAGAAGATTTTGGGTCAAACAAAATTCTTTTTTTAGGATCTACTTTTAGAACAAAATATTTTAAAGCGCCTAAACCAATAGTTTTGTATAACTCCTTTTTCTCTTCTTCAGAATAGCCTTCTAATTTCCCTAATGCTGAAGAAATAGTTTTGGCTGTATCAGCCATTTCCACCATTAAATCATCTGCATCTACCACAGTTCCTTCTCTCGATTTCATTTTTCCAGAAGGCAGGTCAACCATTCCATAACTTAAATGGAATAAATTTTCTGCCCAAGAATAACCTAATTTTTTTAGAATTAAAAATAGTACTTGAAAGTGATAATCTTGCTCATTTCCAACCGTATAGACCATACCGCCAACATCAGGAAAATCTTTTACACGTTGTATAGCTGTGCCAATATCTTGAGTCATATATACGGCTGTTCCGTCTGAACGTAAGACTAATTTTTCATCCAAACCTTCATCGGTTAAATCGCACCAAACAGAACCATCTTCTTTTTTGTAAAAAACTTTAGAAGTTAATCCTTCTTCAATAACATCTTTTCCTAAAAGATAGGTATTGCTTTCATAATATAATGTGTCAAAATTGACCCCTAAATTTTTATATGTAACATCAAAACCATCATACACCCAACTGTTCATTTTTTTCCAAAGTGAAACAATTTCTGTATCGCCAGCTTCCCATTTACGTAGCATTACTTGAGCTTCTATAAATAAACAAGCTTGTTTTTTAGCATCATCTTCAGAAATACCATTTGCTATTAATTGAGCAATCTCTTTTTTATATTCTTGGTCAAACCTTACATAATAATTCCCAACAAATTTATCGCCTTTGATACCTGTTGAATCTGGAGTTTCTTTTTGCCCATCACTCCCATTGGGAGCATATTTCTTCCAAGCTAACATCGATTTACAAATATGTATTCCTCTATCATTAATAATTTGTGTTTTATACACTTTGTTTCCTGCTGCTTTTAAAATTTCAGCAACTGAATATCCTAATAAATTATTTCTGACATGTCCTAAATGAAGCGGTTTGTTAGTATTTGGTGATGAATATTCCACCATAAATGCTTTTTCATCCGCGGTTGGCAAAACAAATCCGTAACTTTTGTTTGGGTATATGTTGTTGAAGAGGTTTATGTAAAAACGATCATCAACAACTAAATTTAAAAATCCTTTAATAACATTATAACTGGTAATTTCAGAAATATTTTCAACTAGATATTTTCCTAAATCTTCGCCAATTTGTACTGGATTTCCTTTTTTGTAGCGTAACATAGGAAAAATGACTACAGTAATATCTCCTTCAAATTCTTTACGAGTTGCTTGAAATTCTACAGATGGAACTTCTGTATTGTACAAGGTTAAAAACCCTTCTTTTACTTTGGTTTCTATCGTGTTTTGAATGTTCATTAATTGCTGAAAATTGAACTGCAAAATTACGGATTTTATTTGTTTTTGATAAATAGAATTAAGCAGTATTCTATAAAAGTTATTTGCAATATTTACAAAAATCTATTGATACTTGGGGTTTAAGGTTTTTACTGAATATTACAACTCAATAATTAACCGCAAAGAACACAGAGTTTTTCGCAAAGGTCGCAAAGGTTTTAACTGAAAACTGCAACTGAATACTGAAAACTGCTTTTTATGTAATAAAATCTAGATAATTTTCATTTTGAATAACATCAAAATCTGCATCTTTATAGGCTTTTGCAAACGCAGTAGGTATTTTTGTTTTTTTAGTTGCTGACCATTTGAATTCAAACGCAGATAATTTATCGGCTTTTTCTTCTAACCAATCTAATTCTTGCTGATCATAGGTACGCCAAAAATAATTATTAGCACTAATTTTTTGATATTCTTGCTTTTTTAAACGTTCTACAATGAGGTAATTTTCCCATAGCTGTCCAATATCATTTCTGTTTTGTAAAACATTGAAATTCTTTATAATAGCATTTCTAATTCCTATATCATAAAAATACCATTTGTTAGATTTTGTAACTTCTTTTCGTAAATTTTTGCTATATCCTTCCACTTTAAAAATCACAAAAACTTTGGTTAGCAAATCCAAATAATTTTCAACAGTATTTTTAGAAATTTGAAGCTGATTGCCTAATTCATTTAGAGAAACTTCATTGCCAATTTGAAAAGCCAATAGCCTTAATAAATTATATATTTTATCAGCTTTTTTTATGTTTTGAAAGATTAAAATATCCTTCAATAAATAATCGTTTATAATTTCTTGAAGATAGTCTTGTTTGTCTTTCCAATTTTTTAAATGAACCAATTCTGGATATCCCCCAAACAACAATTTTTCTTCTAACTTTTCTGTGGTTTTTTTGTAGTTTTCGTATTTAGAAAATTCAATTTGACTAAGTGGATACATATATATGGTATATTTTCTACCCACCAAAGGTTCGCCTAATTGGTTGTTTAAATCAAACATAGAACTTCCTGTAACAATAATTTTTATGCCTTCAATTTCATCGATAATTAATTTTAAAATCATACCAATATCTGGTATGTGTTGTGCTTCATCTATTGCCAATAAATCTATGTTGTTTAATAAACGTTTGTAATTTGCAACACTTCTTCTTGCTAGCAATTCTGCATCGTCTATATCTTCACCATTTAGTCTTAAAATTTTGTTTGAAGAGAAGCTATTTACATACTTTTTGATGAACCTAGTTTTTCCAACACGTCTAGCACCAACTAATAAAATTACTTTATTTGGTTGCAATTTTTTGTTAACTACATTAATTACAGCTCTTTCTATATCTATTTTCATACTACAAAGATACAAAATTATTATTAAACTGACTGAATTTACATTAATTGGGTCAGTTGACTGACTGAATTTACATTAATTG
>JBMYWO010000148.1:0-4285 GCA_049607505.1 Polaribacter sp. | reverse complement strand
AAAAAAACTTTTTTTTTAATGCTTTTTTGTTAAATACTTTTCGGAGGGGACTCAATATTTTTTAACTAAAAAATTAGTTTAAACTAATTTTTTAGTTATATTTGCATTGTTCATCTAAAAAATTCTTTATAAAATGAGTAAACAATTAACAAAAGCAGAAGAGCAAATTATGCAGGTTTTATGGGGTTTAAAAGAGGCTTCAGTAAAAGAGATAATTGAAAAATTTCCAAATCCAAAACCAGCATACAACACAGTTTCTACAATTATTAGAATTTTAGAAACAAAAGAATTTGTAAATCACAGACCAGTAGGTAGAGGGTTTGTGTATTATCCAATTGTGAAAAAAAATGTGTACAGCAATCAAAGTTTACATAAATTAATGAATGGTTATTTTGAAGGGTCATTTAAAAGTATGGTATCATTTTTTGTAAAAGAAAACAATATGGATATTTCAGAATTAGAAACTATTTTAAAAGAAGCGAATAAAAAAAAGAGGTAGGTAGTAGCAGCTATCAGTTGCTTCTTTTGAAGTAAGAATGTCTGTTATCAATTGCAAATATTGAACTGATCTTGTGGAAGTTAAAAACAAAAACTATGATTAACTATATAATTCAAGTTATTTTATTTCAAGTGTTTTTCTTGGCAGTTTATGATTTCTTTTTAAGCAAGGAAACATTTTTTACTAAAAACAGATGGTATCTATTGGCCACAACGTTGGTGTCATTTTTATTGCCATTTATTAAAATACCAACATTTCAAAAAACTGTTTCGAGAGAAATTATTATACAATTACCAGAAATATTTTTATCCCCAGAAAAAGTGATTCAAGAAACAACATGGTATCAGTCTATACATTTTTTAGACGTTTTGTTTTATCTAGGAGTTATTGTTTTTATGATACTATTTTTAATAAAACTCCTTAAAATCATTAGCTTAATTAAAACCTGTGAAATTGTTAAAAATGATCATTATACATTGGTTTTAATTCCAAATCAATCCAAAGCATTTTCATTCTTTAATTATATTTTTCTCGGAAAAGACATTTCAAAACCTCAACAAGAAAAAATTATTAAACATGAATTAGTGCATAGTAAACAAAGGCATTCTTTAGACTTATTATTCTTTGAATTTTTAAAAATATTAATGTGGTTTAACCCAATGATTTTTATATATCAAAAACGAATTACATTAATTCACGAATATATTTCTGATGAGGTAGCATCAAAAACAACACAAAAAGAAAATTATATAAACAATTTACTATCCAACTTTTTTCAAGTTGAAAACATATCATTTGTCAATCAATTTTATAAACAATCATTCATTAAAAAAAGAATTATTATGATCCGAAAAACACAATCAAAAAAAATGAAACAATTGAAGTATTTAGTATTAATTCCTGTATTGGCAAGTATGCTTTTCTATACTTCTTGTTCCGAAACAAATTTTAAAGAAGATGTTGTTGCAAAAAAAGAATTGCAAACAATGTATTTCAATACGGACGGTAAGATAAAAGAAATGAAAGGAAAAAAAGCGACTTATTTAGATACTTACTTTGGTTCTACCAAGCATAAAGATTTTCCTACAGAAGAGATTTTATATCAAAAACTATCAAAAGAAGAAAGAGATGAGTTTGATGCTGCAAAGCAAAAAATAGATAGTTTTTCCAATTCTAGAAATAGAGAAAGTTTTATAAATTTAAAAGTTTTTAATTACAAGAAAAACAGGAGAAAAGTATTAGTGATGATTCCTAATTTTGATAAAATAAAAGAAAAAAGGAAAGATGTTGAAGGCAATTCAGTATCATTTATGATCATAGACAAAGCCCCAACATTTCCAGGTTGTGAAGTAGGAGATAAAAAATGTTTTTCAAAAATGGTTCAAAAACATTTTACAGAAAATTTTGATGCAAATTTGGTAGATAATTTAGGTTTAAGTGCTGGCAAGAAAAGAATATTTATTGGGTTTAAAATTGATAAAGAAGGAAATATGGTAGAGATACAAGCAAGAGCACCACACACAAAAATTAAAGAAGAAGTTTTAAAAGTAATGAATAGTTTACCAAAAATGATTCCAGGAGAACATGAAGGCGAAAAAGTAGCAGTTAAATATTCAATTCCTCTTGCTATACAAGTAAAGTAAGAATATTATGAAAAAAAAAAGAATAGTTATTTTATTATTCTTTGTAGTAAAAGTCGAAGCGTAAACTTCGACTTTTGCTACAATATACAGTCTGTTTGGAAAAGGAAAATATAGAAATACATCTCTCTCAATCCTTATTCAACCTCAAAAACATTGTTTTCTAAATTGATATCTGCCATCAATTTACTTGTGTCAATTTCTACAGATTTTATTTCTTTAGATGTTGTAAATGTATAGGTAGGATGCGCCCAAGTCCAATCTTCTAAAACAGTTGCAGAAGTTGGTTTGTTGCCTCGCATCATACGCAATGGAATGTTAAAACTTTCTTTGCTACCATCAGAATAAATAACCTCAACGTCTATTGGCATTGGCATTTGACCAATTCTTTCTAGTGTAACAGATTTTTCTTCCACAGATTTTATGCCATAATCTATTGTGTGTGTTGTTTGTGTCCATTCGTTTAAATACCAGTCCAAATGAATTCCAGAAACTTTTTCGGCACTTCGTTTTATATCGTTAGGTGTTGGGTGTTTAAAGCTAAAATCCGCAAAATATTTTTTAATGGCTTTTGCAGTATTTTCAGTACCAATCACATATTCTAATTGCGATAAGAAAATACTCCCTTTGCTATAACTGGCAATTCCATATCCCGTGTTTGTATGGTATCTGTCTGCGTGGGTAGAAAGCGATTCTTCCAAATTGTTTTTTACTACATAATCATATCCTCGGTAAGAGCCTTGATGCGGATTTTCTTTGCCTTGTTTTAAAATTTCGTTGGATGCCTTACTAGAAATATAGCTTGTAAAACCTTCATCCATCCAAGGATGTAAACTTTCATTGGTTGCCAATAAAAACTGAAACCACGTGTGTGCCATTTCGTGTGCAGTAACGCCAAATAAACTTCCAAAACTTCTATGACCTGTAACTAATGTTGACATCGCATATTCCATACCGCCATCACCTCCTTGCACCACAGAGTATTGTTTGTAAGGATATTTACCAACTAAATGACTAAAATAGGTCATTAATTCAGCCGTTTTTGGTTGTAAGGCTTTCCAATTTTCCAAATAGTTAGCATCCATATTTTTCTTATAATAAAAATGTAAATCAATGCCATTATCCATTTTTAAAATATCGTGTGCATATTCGGGGTCTGCTGCCCACATAAAATCGTGTACATTGGGGGCTTTAAAATGCCATGTCAATTTTTTCCCTTTAGGGATGTTTAACTTTTGAGTTTTGTCTTCATACCCATATCCTACTTCTTGCGGATTTTGAAGATAGCCTGAGCCACCAACAACATATTTTTTATCAATGTGAAGTGTTACATCAAAATTTCCCCAAACTCCGTGAAACTCACGTCCAATATAAGGTGGCGTGTGCCAACCTTCAAAGTCATATTCTGCCATTTTAGGATACCATTGAGACATTGAAAGCGCAACACCTTCTTTGTTATTTCTTCCTGAACGACGAATTTGTTTGGGAACTTGCGCATCAAAAACCATATCAAACGTTACCCTCTCGCCTGATTTTATAGGTTGATTTAAAGTAACTTCTAAAATAGTTCCTACTGTTTCAAAAGAGACTGCTTTTCCATTTTGTTTTAATGAATTTACTTTGATATAGCCTATTTCTGACGGAGTTAATTTGCTAATTTTGTCACCTATTTTAGCACTTGGGTCTTTGATATTTCTTGAACGAATATCCATTTGAGAATTGGGTTGAAACGCATTGAAATACAAGTGATAAAACACCTTGTGTAGATGGTCTGGTGAATTGTTTGTATAGACTAATTTTTGAGTTCCTTTGTATTGATAATTATTTACATTCATATCAATATCCATAGTATAATCTACGTGTTGTTGCCAATATCCTGAATGGGATGTTGTAGCTTGAATATAGGTAGCCTTTTTTGTTTGTGCGCAAGAGGCAAATATGATAAATGATGCTACTAAAAAGAATAATTTTTTCATAATTGTTAAATTTTTTATCACATACTTGACTGTTGGCAAGCAGGGACGAATAGCCTTTATGTTTTCTATCTGTCTATTATCTATGCCTCTATAATCTATGTTCTATTATCTAATCCTAAATCCAAATATTACTTTCCGTTTACAATTCTATTTGCCATTTTTAAGGCATT
>JBMYWO010000147.1:0-4327 GCA_049607505.1 Polaribacter sp. | reverse complement strand
GGATAGGTTAAAAGCAATTTTAATGTTGGATGCGGGGTTTTCATGTGTTGAGGTTGGAGAACTTCTTCTTTTAGATGATGATACAATTAGAAGATATAGAAATACCTATTTGAACCAAGGAGTTCAAGTTTTACTGAATGACAATAATAAAGGAACTAAAGGGTTTCTTTCTGTGTTACAATTAGAGGTTTTAGAAAAACACCTTACAGAGCATACCTATATGGATTCTAAAGGTATTGTAGCTTGGATTCAAAAAGAATTCAATATTAATTATACAGTATCAGGAATCAATGCATTACTCAATAGATTAGGTTTTGTCTATAAAAAGCCCGTACTAACTCCTTGTAAAGCAAATGTTGAAAAGCAAGAGCAATTTGTAAAACAATACAAAGAGTTAAAAGAAAATTTAGAAGACCAAGACCAACTCTATTTTATGGACGGTGTGCATCCACAACACAATACCATTGCTAGTTATGGTTGGATAAAAAAAGGAACAACAAAACATTTAAAAACTAATAATGGGCGTAAAAGAATCAATATTAATGGGGCATTAAATTTAGCTACAGAGGAATTGTTTTATGTGGAAGATGAGCGTATTAACAGTCAAACTATGATTACTTTATTAAAACAAATACTAGACAAGCAACTACAAGGAAAAATATACATTGTACTAGATAATGCACGCTATTATCATTCACAAATTGTCAAAGATTTTCTAAAAGAGCATCCTAGAATTATCTTAAAATTTATACCTCCATATTCACCAAATCTCAATATTATTGAAAGGCTTTGGAAAATTCTAAAGAAAAAAGTAGTATACAATAAATTCTATCTCAAGTTTCAAGACTTTAGAAAAAAAATTATAGAATTCCTAGAAAATCAATCTTGGAAAGAAAAAGAATTTGAAAATATCTTAACAGATAAGTTTCAAATTATTAAACCCAATTTTTCCCATTCCTATTTGAATTGAGTATAGTATTTTTGAAAACAAAACAATTACAAAATGACAAGGTCGGAATTAAATTCAACAGAATACAATGAATATTATGCAAAATATATTGATAAAATTGATCTTAAAACCGATTTAAATAATGGTTTTGAAGATGATAAAAAAATGGTGATTGATTTCTTTTCTTCCGTACCAAAAGAAAAGTTAGATTATCGATATCAACCTGAAAAATGGAGCATCAAAGAAATTTTACAACATCTTATAGATACAGAACGTATTTTTATGTATCGCCTATTAAGAATTGCTAGAAAAGACACCACTGCTTTGGCAGGATTTGATCAAGATATTTTTATAGAATCTTCTAAAGCAAATGCAAAAACTTTAGAAGCATTATTGCGTGAATTTACCATTACTCGTTTGTATAGCATAAATTTATTACAAAGTATTTCTGATGAAAACTTGCAAAATATGGGAACTGCAAGTAACTCCGCAGTTTCAGCAAGAGCCTGTGCTTTTATCTTATTAGGGCATAGTATTTGGCATATCAATATTATTAAAGAACGCTATATATAATGTTAGAAATTAGACCCAATTGTGAACATTGTAATAAAGATTTACCAAACACTTCTACAGAGGCAATGATTTGTTCTTTTGAATGTACGTATTGCAGAGAATGTGCTTTAGAGGTTTTTGAAAATGTGTGTCCAAGTTGTGCAGGAAATTTTGTAGAACGACCAATTCGTCCGTCAAAAATGATTGAAAAACATCTAGCTTCAGATAAAAGAATTTTTAAGCCAAAAGATATAGAAAGAACAAAAATCAAATCAGAAAAATACAAACATATGAGCCCAGAAAAACGATGAAACTTAATTATAAAATACGATTTGCAAAACCCAAAGACATTCATCAAATTATCAATTTATGTGAAGCGCATGCAAGGTATGAACGATGTGATTTTTTGAGAAAAAATAAAGCTACCCAATTATCTAATGGGTTGTTTTCTGAAACACCCAAACTGTATTGTTTGGTTGTAGAAACGGAAGATGAATTAGTAGGTTATGCTAGTTATACAATTCAATATTCAATTTGGGATGCTTGCGAATATATTTATATGGATTGTTTGTATTTAAAAGAAACTGCTCGTAATCAGAATATTGGCGAACAACTTATTAATACCATTAAAAAAGAAGGAAAAAAATTAGGCTACAATCTAATGCAATGGCAAGCACCAGATTTTAATATAAAGGGCATCAAATTTTATCGTAGAATTGGCGCAACATCAAAAAAGAAAGAACGATTTTTCTTAGAAATTAATTAATTATGAAAGAATATCAAAAATCAAAATTAAATCGTGTAAAACGTGGGCAAAATAGAGCAACTTATGATGTAGAAAAAATCAATACAATTTTAGATGCTGGTTTTTTGTGCTACGTGGGTTATATTTATGATGGAAAACCGATTACAATTCCTATGGCATATAGCAGAAAAGGTGATAAAATTTACATACACGGTTCTACTGCAAACAGAATGTTATTATCCATTTTAGAAATGAAAGAAACTTCCATAACTGTAATGCATTTAGATGGTTTGGTTTTGGCACGTTCTGGATTGCACCATTCCGTAAACTATAGATCCGTTACACTTTTTGGGAGTTTAGAAAAAGTTGAAAAAGATGAAGATAAAACCAAAGTTTTAGAATGGATTGTCAATCAAATGGTGCCAAATCATTGGGATTCTTTAAGACCTATGTATAAAAAAGAATTAGATAGAACTATCGTTGTTGAATTTACTATAGAAACCGCTTCAGCAAAAATTAGAGAAACTGGTGTTGCCGATGAACCTGAAGATTATGATTTGCCAATTTGGGCAGGAATTGTACCCATAAAGCAAGTGGCAGAATATCCAATTGCAGATGAAGGTTTACCTCAAAAAATGGAAATTCCAAAACATATTTTAGAGTATTATGAGCGAAATAAATAATATGTTTTAAAAAAATATCTAATACTTTGATTACGTACGATATAAATTTTTAATAAAACCTTTTTCAAATTAATAATACCAAGGAATTTATTTCATATTCTAACAAGTTCTTTTGTATTTGGAATAATTTTAGTATTTTTCAGAAACTATAGCTTGAAATTGGCATAATATGAAGAAAAAACCATTACTGTTATATCTTGATACATCTGTAATTGGAGGTTATTTTGATATTGAATTTGAAAAAGAGACCCGCTTGCTTTTTGATTCAATATTAAAGAGAGATTATGAGATTTTATATTCTTCGGTTACGAAAGATGAATTATTAGAAGCACCAAAACCAGTAAGGATACTCTTGAATGAGATTCCAAATGACATAAAAAAGTATGTTGAATTATCAAAAGAAGCAACAGAATTAGGAGACGCTTATATAGCTGAAAAAGTGGTTGGTAAAACTAGTCGAGAGGATTGTTTTCATATTGCTTTAGCAACTATACATAAAGCAGATATATTGGTAAGTTGGTCCCGATAGTTATCGGGATAAACACATTGTAAATATTCATAGAATTAGAGGATACAATTCAGTTAACCTTAAAATGGGTTATAGTACAATTGATATTCGGTCACCAAAAGAAATAATAAGTTATGAGTAAAAATATGGAAAAACATACAATTGAAGGCTTTAAGGCTGTTGATTTTATGAGAAAGACAAGAGACAAGATTAGTAAAGATATTGCAAATATGACCTTTGATGAGCTAAAAGAGTACTTTAAGAAAAGAAGAGAAAAACTGGCTACAACAAGTGTATAATTCATTTATTAGTACAAGCCTACTTACGAAAATCCATTAGGGTTTTCTACCTTGTTGCGACAGGCAGATTCGGCTTTTATTTGCTAAATTGACTACTTAAACCACGCAAATAATTTTATACAAAGACGCTAATCAGAATCAATTCAAAATCAAATAAAAATGAAAGTTACGGCGGAGAAAAATGAAAAGGTTGCCAATATGATATTTGCATCCATTTATCCACTTTACCTGAATAGATTGGAGAAAAATGGTAGAACAAAAGAAGAACTCAACCAAGTAATTAAATGGTTTACTGGTTTTGACCAAGATGCTTTACAAACACTTATTGATGAAAAAGCAACGTTTAGAACATTTTTTCAAAAAGCTAAAATAAATCCAAACGCACATTTGATTAAAGGAGTCGTTTGTGGTTATCGAATTGAAGAAATAGAGGATGAATTTGAATTGTATAAACAATGCAGACGTATGGAAAAGCTGATTGACGAATTGGCGAAAGGCAGAAAAATGGAGAAAATTCTGAATAGAGAAAAAAAGTAGAAACAGGTGCAGGCAAAACAAAATGGACCATTAGTCTTCGAAACGGTAGAAAGA
>JBMYWO010000146.1:0-4391 GCA_049607505.1 Polaribacter sp. | reverse complement strand
AGAAGCAATTGAAAAATCCGATAACACTTTAATAACAACTCAAAATAAAATTTGTCTTCCGATAATCAATAGAATATATAAAAAAATGAGAAATGGAATAAAATTTGACGCTATTAAGGTATGTGACACATTAATTATTGATGGTCATCATAGATATATAAGTTCTATATTAACCAAAATTGAACTAGACCAAACTAAATCATATAAGACAAGTGCTACAATTGAATATGAATGGGTTGATGTTGAATTTGTGGAAGAAGAATGGGATACTAAACACAAAATAAAACGTTTAAACGAATTAGATGCTGAATTCAACAATATCTCACTAGAAAAATTAATTGAAATGACAAAATGAATTTAAGTATATTTGCAATATGTTATTATATTTAGACATAGACGGGGTAATGATTCCTGCTAATTCTTGGAGAAGACCTGAAATATTAGAGGACGGTTTTTTTGAGTTTAGTCCAAAGGCAACAAAATCATTGAATAGAATAATTTCTAATTCAAGTGCAGATATTGTGTTGACCACTTCTCACAAATTTAAGTATTCTTTAAAAGAATGGAAAAATATTTTTAAGAGAAGAAATATCAATATTAATAAAATAACTAGACTTCCTAAAAATATGAATCATCTCAATAGAAAGGATGAACTTTTACACTGGTTTAACGCTAAAAATAAAGATGATAATTTTATTATAATAGATGATGATAAATCTCTTAATGCATTGCCTTCTTTTTTAAAGGACAAATTAATACAAACTAGTGCATCAGTTGGTCTAACTGATTATTTAGCTGATAAAGCTTTAGAGAAAATTGAGAAATCGAAATATGAATTAGCTTAATGTTAATGTAAAAAGCGATTTTGGTGTTACACTAAAATTGCTTTTTACCACCTAATCATCACACTACCCCAAGTAAACCCACTACCAAAAGCAGCTAAAACTACCAAATCATTGTCTTTTATTTTACCTTGTTCCCAAGCCTCAGTTAAGGCAATAATTACAGAAGCGGCAGTTGTATTTCCATATTTTTGTATATTATTATACACTTGGTTATCAGATAATTGAAACTTTTTTTGAATGAATTGTGCAATTCGCAAATTAGCTTGATGTGGAATTAACATATCAATATCATCTTTCTTTAAATTGTTCGCTTCCAAACCTTCAACAATCGCTTCAGAAAAACGAGTTATGGCGTGTTTAAACACAAACTGCCCATTCATATGCGGAAAATAAGAAACATCATCAGGGTCGTTTTTTTCTAAAATTTCGGGCACCCAACGTTGTGTAGAAGGACCTTCTAAAACCAGTTCTTTAGCGTGTTTTCCTTCAGAATGTAAATGCGACGACAAAATTCCTTTTCCTTTTTCTTCGCTTCGCGATAAAACAGCAGCTCCTGCACCATCGCCAAAAATTACAGTAACACCTCTACCTCTTGTAGAACGCTCTAATCCGCCAGAATGATTTTCAGCACCAATAACCAAAATATTTTTATACATGCCTGTTTTTATAAATTGGTCGGCAACCGACATCGAATAAATAAAACCAGAACATTGGTTACGCACATCTAAAGCACCAATGGTTGGCATCTCTAACAAATCTTGAACCTGAACTCCGCCACCAGGAAAATACATATCTGGACTCAAGGTAGCAAACACGATAAAATCAATATCATCTTTGGTCAACCCAGCACGTTCCATAGCAATTTTGGCAGCCTTTGCTCCCATAATAGATGTTGTATCTTCCGTTTTTGGGTCTATCCATCGGCGTTCTTTAATTCCCGTTCGTTCTTGAATCCATTCATCGGAAGTTTCCATAAATTCCTTTAAGTCATTATTGGTAACCACATTTTCAGGAACATAATAGCCAAGACCCGTTATTTTTGAATTGTACATAATTATATTTTCAATATTTATTCAATAACCAAACATACTAATTTATTTATACCCTTACAATAACAAACATTATAAAGGTTGCCAAATATTGTTTTACATTAAAATCTACAATTTTTTTTCGAAAAAGAATAAAAATACCAAGCTTTCTTTTATGGAAATAAGAAAGATTTAGCACCAATTATATAAACCAATTCCAAACCAACCCAAACCGAATTGTAAAATCTCTATATGGATAATTTGGGGCAGAAAAATAATTTTTTGAACCCAAACTAGAAGCTACATTATCAATTTTAAAATACAACCGTGTTCTTCTCACTTGGGCATTAAAGAAAAAGTCTATTGTTGGAAAGCCTATCTCTTCATCGTTTTGCAGTCTAAATTCAGCCAATAAAGGATTGTAAGCATTTACCTTATATTCAGTAAAATACTTAAAAGTAGTCCCTATTTGTACTTGCATAGGTTTTCCTTTAAACCAATAATCTGTGTAGTACAAGGTATTTCTTGTTACAAATGTTGGAACTCTAAAAACAGAACTTCCACTACTCACATTTTGGTACATAACTGTATTGTCTAAAGCAAATTTTTTATATGTAAATTCACGATTGGCTTTTACCTTTAAATAGGTAATTTGATCCCCAAATTGTTGCGGTAAACTACTTTCGTTAAAATAGGTAAAATTATCAATATTAGTAAAATTTACCGAAGCGTTTACCCATTTAGAACTAAATGAAACCCCTAAATCTCTTGTATTTATATTGCTAAAATTGTTTTTCCAATTATAGTTGTCATAAACACTCAAATGTAATAATGTATTAAAATTTGGGGATTTAGAATTCAATAATACACTTCCTTTTACAGCAAAAAGACTATCTTTTTTATACACTGCTTCGCCTTTAAAAAAATTGCCCGATAATCTTCCAGTTCCTGGTGTCATTGTAGCATCGGCATGTAAGCTAAAGTTTTTAATACTAGCCTTCCAGTCTGCGCCAAAAGAAACGGCTTTTCCTGATAATTTGGTGGTATTGATGCTGTTATTCGTATTTAAAATAGTATCATAACCATACCGATAATGGGTATAATCTGATTTCACTTTAAAGGTACCCAAAACATATTTTGAGTTAAATTCTAAATACACTTGATTGTTTGTAATTTTACTTTCAGCGGTTGTATTGTCAGCACCAGACGAATTGGCATCCCCAAAAATAGTAGGAGTTACTGTAGTTTGTGTAAAGGTATAATCCTTCTTTTCGTTTGTAAGAATATGCCCAACTTTTAAATTGCTAAAGTCCTTATTCGTAACGGTATCCTTACTTGCCAGTATTTTATAATTATGGTCTATATAAATTCTATTTCCATTAAATTGATTTTCAGCTCCTGTCAAATTTACATCCAAACGCGCTCTATTTTTAAAATTTACATCGTCTTCTATAAACGAAGTTAACCCCCCTGATGTCAGTCCACCACTTTCTTGATTAAAAAAATCTTGCGTACTGATATGCCCACGAATTGAATATTGATTATCCTTTGTACTATATTTAAAAGCAGTCCTAAAATTGCCATGACTAGCCAAAGACCTTCTGTAAGCACCTAAAGAACGTAAGCCTTTATAGGACATAGAAACATTAAAACGCTTCGAAAAATTTAAAGTAAAAATAGCATCTAAAACTTGACCTTGCTGTAAACCTGTTCTGTATAAAATTTCTGTAGTTGGTGTCGGAACTTCAAAATACTTTATGTCCTCAATGTTTAGATAATTAAACTGTTTTGCGGTAAACCCTATGTCTGGAAGTTGGGGTATATTACTAAAAGTATAGCCTAAATTGGTAAACGTTTGCCCTTGATTATGAAAGCCTAAAAGTTCAAAATTATCTTTTCTTAAAAAATTGAATTTGTATTCCTTTTCAATGGTTAAGGTGGTGTCAATATACGTTGTATCTTTTGTATGCGAAAAGACTTTATAATCTGTATATGTTGTTTTTCCAGAAAGTGTTACTTTCACTGTACCTTTATTAAAAAGTGAATCGCCACCAGAAAGAGCTATATCTTCTTTAGATCTTTTATTAGGAAAAGAGCCTAGTTTTCTTTGCGAAAAAGTATTGGTGCTTAAAAAAAAGAGAACTCCTAGAAGAAATGGTAAGTTTTTTATCATAAAAATTTAGTACAACAACAAATGTAAAATAATTAAACGATAATTTATGTGAATAATTTCAATAGAAAATGTTAATTAATAAGATGTTTTGTGAAATTTATTTACCGTTTTAATAAAAATATGTGAGTCCCTTTTAGGGATACAAACAAGAAGGAAAGGCAGAAATCTAAAACAAAAAGATTTCTTTTCTTTGTAAGATGCTAAAACCAAATTATAGCGGATTTCTTTTAGAAGCAGGAACAGACGAAGCGGGTAGAGGTTGTCTGTCTGGGCCTGTAGTTGCAGCGGCTGTTATTTTACCAAAAAATTTTAAACACGATTTTTTAAACGATTCAAAACAACTTT
>JBMYWO010000145.1:0-4404 GCA_049607505.1 Polaribacter sp. | reverse complement strand
TATAAAAGTGAAATTATAAAAGAGGAACTTCATCAAGCAATTATTACCAATGAACAACTAAACATCTTTGAATTCTCAAGTCGAGTTAGAAATGCGTATCAAATTTCTAATGACCATTATGATGAATTGATTGCAAAATACGATGCCGAAAAAAATTGGGATAAAAAAGGAGAACAATATCAATATAAAATTAATGGAAAACCGCATACGTTAAGTTATGAATTGGCCAAAAAAGCGGGTAAAGGATACATCAAAAACAATGCTAGCATCTTATGGTTTTTAACGTTTGGTTTAGGAATTATAGGTGCGTTATTATTTATACTTCCCAACCTTATTTTATTAGGAAAAGCAGGTATAAAAAATAATGGAATTTATTTAAAATCAGCTACCAATAGAGGTTGGATAGCTTGGTTAGTACTTGTTTATTTAGTTGGCTTTTATTTGTTGCTCTATTTTATGCCAGATTATGTGGTAAACTGGACATTTATTTTAGACCCCATCAGCAAATTTTTAAATGGCGGAGTAGCCTCTCAATGGTTTGTATATGGCTTTTTATACTGTACAATTATGTTGGTAATGGGTGTAAGAATGTACATTAAATACAGGCACAACAAATATCAAATTATACGTACAACCTCCGTTTTATTCTTTCAAATTGTGTTTGCTTTTTTAATTCCAGAAATCATGACCAGTTTAAATATGCCAGGGTATGATTTTAAAAACGCATTTCCTTTAGATTATGATTTTTTCTTTGAATGGAATTTAGACAGCTTAAAAAATAGTGGCGGAATTGGTCTTTTTATTTTGGTGTGGGGAATTGTACTTACCTTAATTATAGTACCTGTTATGGTTTATTTCTTCGGAAAAAGATGGTACTGTTCTTGGGTTTGTGGCTGTGGTGGACTTGCTGAAACTTTAGGCGATCCTTACAGACAACATTCAGATAAAAGTTTGAACGCTTGGAAGCTAGAACGCTGGGTCATTCATGCTGTTTTAGTGTTTTCTTTAGCAATGACATTGGTAACTCTATATTGCTATTTTACGGGTGCATCCTCTTTTTTAGGCATCAATTCTCAATGGATAAAAGACACCTATAGTTTCTTAATTGGTGCTTGGTTTGCTGGCGTCATTGGTACAGGTTTTTATCCCATTTTCGGGAATAGGGTTTGGTGTAGATTTGGCTGTCCATTAGCAGCCTATTTAGGATTGGTACAGCGTTTTAAATCAAGATTTAGAATTACTACCAACGGCGGACAATGTATTTCTTGTGGAAATTGTTCTACCTATTGTGAGCAAGGAATTGATGTAAGAGCGTATGCGCAAAAAGGAGAAAATATTGTACGTGCTAGTTGTGTAGGGTGTGGAATTTGTTCCGCAGTTTGTCCAAGAGGTGTTTTAAAATTAGAAAATGGTCCAGAAAAAGGGCGTATCAATCCAACAGATGTTTTGTTAGGAAATGATGTTGATTTAATGAAATTGGTGAATGATAAATAGTATTGCAAAAACTTTTTTAATATTGATTAAATCATTGTAAAACAATATTTTACTTTACTTCAAATTCACTTTCAGCATTATCAATTTTAATGGTATATATTCCTTTTGGCAAATAATATACATCGTTTTTAGCTTTTGATAAATTTGCATCTTTATTGGATCTTGAGTATGATTTTCTTCCTCTTTTAGAAAAAGAAACATTATATATTGCTTCGTTAAAACCTCTGTTTGCATCAATAGAAAACGAGTTTACTTTTACTTTTTTAGCGTACACATCTATGGTTATTTTTTTAGCAACATTTGTATAGAATGGAATGCTCACTTTTGGTGTATTGGGTTGCAACCATTTACTCCAAGAATTTCCCCAATTGTTACTTTTTCTAATGGGCTTTATTGCAAAAACCTGTACAGATCTTGTAGCTCTTAATGATTGTAAAGGAGCAATATTTGCCTTATACAAACTACGTCCGTGTGTGCCAACAATTAAGTCTTTTTCGGTAGGTTGAATTACCAAATCGTGAATGGCAACATTGGGTAAGTTTTTACTAAATGCTTCCCAAGAATTTCCTTGATCAAACGACACATACAAACCATTGTCTGTACCCACATACAAGACATTTTCATTTACAGGATCTTCTTTGATGACATTTACTGAAGATGTTGGGATTGAATTTCCGATAGGTGTCCAAGTAGCTCCATAATCTTCAGAAACATAAATATAAGGTGTAAAATCATCCCAACGATAGCCATTTAATGTTACATAAACACGTTCTTTTTTATGTGATGATGCAATGACTCTAGAAACCCATAAATCTTGTGGAAATGCGTCAGAAATTCTGCTCCAATTCCCACCACTATCTTTAGTAATATGCACCAAACCGTCATCTGAACCTGTATATATAAACCCAAATTGAAATGGACTTTCGGAAATGCTTGTTAAGGTGCCGTAAGCAACATTTCCTTTTTTTCCTCCTTGCGTTAAATCATCAGAAATCGTTTCCCAATCATCACCTTTATTTAAGGAACGGTGTAATTTATTGCCACCTAAATATAAAATATCTTGATTGTGTTTTGATAATAAAATAGGCGTTTGCCAATTAAATCTATATGGGTTTTCACCCAATGTATGTTTTGGTTGAATGTATTTATTTTTGCCTGACTTTCTATCAACTCTAAAATAATTTCCAAATTGATATCCTGTATATACAATATTTGGATTTCGGTCATCTACTTGAACTTGCATTCCGTCGCCACCCATAATTGAGGTATAAGGATTTTTTCCTGTTTGATGCCAACGCTTATCTATTTTTGCGTTGTGTGGTGCTGTCCAAACACCATTGTCTTGCAAACCTCCATAGACATGATACGGTTTTTGACGGTCTGCATACACAGTATAAAATTGCCCAACAGGTGGAACATTTAGTTTTGTCCAACTTTCACCGTCATCATAAGAAAGATTTAATCCACCATCATTTCCGTCTATTAAATGTCCTTGTTTTTTAGGATTTACCCACAGTGTTTGATGATCTGCATGTACATTTTCTTTGCTAATAGATTGGAATGTTTTTCCTCCATCTTTTGATTTTAAAATAGGAACTCCCATCACATAAATTCCGTTTTCATCTTGTGGGTCAACTCTAATTTCGCCAAAATAATATCCATACGAATAATACAAATCATCTAAATAGCCTTGGTGTGTTTTTTGCCAAGATTCTCCTCCGTTTGTGGTTTTAAAAACTTCTGCTCCAATAACGGGTGTATCAAATAAAAGTGAGTTTGCGTTTTCTAAATATTTTGCCAAATCTATTGGTTTTACCGCACCAGAACGCACCATTTGTTTTACATTTTCTGCTCGGTATTTTTCTTGAAAACCATTTGTTTTCAAATAGGTATTTAGCTTTTTATCTGTCAGTTTTAAAAATGTTTCTACAAGCATTGTTTTAAAATCATCTTTGGTTAAAGCATTAGAAGAATTGCGTTTTTTATTTTTATTTTTTTCTCTTCTAAATTGATTGTCATGAAAAGCATATACTGTATTTTCATCATACACAGCTAGTCCTATTCTACCTACCCCATCGCCATTTGGAAATCCATTATTTTCAGAAATTTTTGTCCAGGAATCTCCTGCATCGGTACTTTTATAAATAGCAGAATTTTCGCCATCGCCATCAAAATTCCACGCCTTTCGTTCTCTTTCCCAAGAAGCAGCATACATAATATTGAACCTGTTTGGAGCTGCTACTATATCTATAATTCCTGTATTTTCATCAATAAATAATGATTTTGTCCACGTTTGCCCACCATCAATGGTTTTGTAAATTCCTCTTTCTTTATTGGGAGAATAGAGATGACCTAATACGCCTACAATAACTTCATCTGGATTGTTTGGGTTGATTAAAATTCTACCTATATGATGTGAATCTAACAAGCCAACATTAATCCAAGTATTGCCTTTGTCAGTTGATTTTAAAATTCCAATTCCTGCATAAGAGGAACGTGAAGAATTGTTTTCTCCTGTACCTACCCAAATGGTTCCGTTTTCCCAATCTACAGCAATATCGCCCACATTTTGTGTTGGAGCATTGTCTAACACGGGTGTAAATGTTGTTCCGTTATTGTTCGTGTACCACAATCCACCGGAGGCGTAACCTACATAAAATTCTGTTGTATTGTTTGGATTTACATCTATATCTACCACACGCCCACTCATAATAGTAGGCCCAATATTAGTAAAGGGAATATTTTTTACAATAGATGATTTTACTAATTCTTCTTTTTCTAAAAGTGAATTTTGAATTGTAGTTAATTCTGTTGCAGGTTGTTGCGCTATACTATTAAAAAAAAAGAAAAGAGAAACAATAATTGATAAGAATGATTTCATAATGAGTTGGTTTTTGAGACGATGAAAAT
>JBMYWO010000144.1:0-4446 GCA_049607505.1 Polaribacter sp. | reverse complement strand
GGGGTTGGCTTTTGGTTTGGATAGATTGGTGGCTATTTTAGGCGGACAAGAAACCATCAGAGATTTTATTGCCTTTCCTAAAAACAATGCCGGACGTGATGTGATGATTGACGCTCCTGCGTTTATAGATGAGGAACAATTAAAAGAATTGGGTATTGCATTGGATATTCAAGAACACAATTAAAAACTTCGCTTTTTAGAGATTTATTTTCAATAGTTATTTTATTAATAAACTGATTGTCAATGTGTTATTGTATTTTCTTTTTTTTGTAATTTATGCAATTATAAATTTGTTTTGAATTTTAAAAATTTCATAAAGAAACTTGGTTTTCTGCCTAAAGAAAATACTACAAAAATATTTCATAAGAAATATAATGGATACCCTATTGAAATAGATTTTGAAAAAAATCAATTTAATTTTGGGAGTAAAATTAAGTTTGGATATTCTGAAAGAACGACTCAAAGTATTGTTAAGTTAGAAGATTGGGTTGTTTTAGAATGTGTAAATAGACTTTTGGAAAAAGGCTATCATCCTAAAGATATTATTTTAGAAAAAACATACCCTTCTGGTCACGGTCATTCGGGGAGGTTAGATATTTTAGTCAAAAAAGGAAATTCTTCATTTCTAATGATAGAATGCAAAACTTTTGGGAAAAAATATAAAAAAGAACTTGTAAATATTTATAAAAAAGGAGGACAGCTTTTTACCTATTTTCAAAACGACACCAATGTGGAATTTTTAATGTTATACACATCTTCTTTGGTAGAAGATAAAATTGTTTTTAAAAATGAAATTATAAAAATTGAAGACAATTATAGAACAGCTGGTAACGTAGAAGATGTTTTTAATAGATGGAATAAAGTTACAAACCAAAACGGAATTTTTGAAGACTGGGTAGAAGCCTATAATTTTGAGAATAAGTTATTAACAAAAAATGAGTTAAAACCTTTAAATCAAAAAGATAGTAGTTTTATTTTTCACGAATTTTTATCAATTTTAAGAAAACATTCCGTTTCTGATAAACCCAATGCTTTTAATAAAATTTTCAATTTATTTTTAGCAAAAATCTATGATGAGAAGAAAAGACCTAATGACGAGTTAGATTTTCAATGGAGAGAAAAAAAAGATACAGCTGTAGATTTTCAAATTAGGTTAATAAATCTTTACAAAGAAGGAATGTATGCCTTTTTAGAAAAAGAAGTTGCAGGAATTAATGATGATGACTTTCAATTTTTTCCACCAGAAAAAATAGCAGCACAAAAGAAAAAATGGCTCATGTTTAATAACGTCTTTGCAATAAAAGAGGTTATAGACAATGAGTCTTTTGATGATAATCAGCGTGTTTTAAAAGAAGTTGTAGAACTTTTACATAAGTATCGGATACGATATCCAAGAAGGCAACAACATTTAAGCGACTTTTTTGAACGCCTTTTAACCACTGGTTTAAAACAAGAAGTTGGGCAATATTTTACACCTCCGCCCATTACAAAATTTATTATAAAGTCTTTGCCTGTAGAACAAGAAATAAAAAAGACTTTAAATAATCCTATTGCAGAGCTTCCCGCAGTAATAGATTACGCAGTAGGTAGTGGGCATTTTATAACAGAAATGTTAGAAGAATACCAAACTATTATAGATAGCTTAAAAACCAAAAACTTTTACCCAGAAGTTGCTAAAAAAGTAAAAACTTGGGTTGTTGATAAATATGATTGGGCTTCTAAATATGTTTATGGTGTAGATAAAGATTACAGATTGGTAAAAGTAGCAAAAGTAGGTTGTTATTTTTATGGAGATGGTTTAGCACAAATAATTCACGGAGATGGTTTAGACAATTTCAAAGAATCTAAAAGTTATAGAGGCTTGTTAAAGCAAAAAGAAGATAAATCAGATAACGGTAAATTTTCTTTTGTAATTTCTAATCCGCCATATTCTGTTTCTTCTTTTAAAGTCAATTTAAAAAATAAAAATGCAGCTAAAGATTTTGAACTTTATAAATATTTAACAGACAGAAGTTCAGAGATAGAATGTTTGTTTATAGAACGTACCAAACAATTATTAAAACAAGACGGTATAGCGAGTTTAGTATTACCAAGTTCTATTTTAAGTAATTCTGGTATTTATGCAAAAGCTAGAGAAATTATTTTAAAAGATTTTGACATTATTGCAATTACAGAATTGGGTTCTGCAACATTTATGGCAACAGGTACAAATACTGTTGTCTTGTTTTTAAAACGAAGAAAAACATCTTTTGCACCAAATATAGAAGAAAAAGTAAACAATGCCTTTACAAACACAAAAGACGTTACTATAAATGGTATCGAAAACCCAATAAGTAAGTATTTAACAAACACTTGGGAAAATATTTCTTTTGAAGACTATAAAACACTACTGAAAAATGAACCTAACGAAACTATAAAAAATCACGCTATTTACAAAGAATATCAAAAGAAAATAAAAGGAAAAAATACGGCTGAAAAAAGCAATAAAATTATACAACTAGAAAAAGAAAAATGTTTTTATTTTATAATGACTTATCACCAAAAAATAGTTTTAGTGAAAACAGGCAACAAAAAAGAAGAAAAACAATTTTTAGGTTACGAGTTTTCTAACAGAAGAGGTTCTGAAGGTATCCACCCCATTCAAAGAGGAAAAAGTATAGATGAATGTACTAGTTTGTTTGCAAATACAGACAATCCAGAAAAAGCCAATTACTATATTAAAAAAGCATTTACAGAAAACGTTTTTAATTTAGAAATACCAGAAAATCTACAAAAAAACATTTTTTACCAAAACCTTACAGACTTACTAACTTTTGATAGAACCGTTTTTGATAAAGGTATTTCGCTTTCTGTTAAAAAAAAAGTAAAGATTGAGAGTAAGTGGGAAATAATTAGGTTAGGAGATTTAAAAGAAGTTGACTTTATAAATGGTTTTGCTTTTAAAAGTCAAAACTTAACTTCTATAAAGTCCTCTAATACACAGTTTCCTGTTTTAAAAATTGGGAACATTGTTATAGATAGAAATATTGTTGATTTGGATAAATGTGAATATCATGAACTATCAAATTTAAGTTCTAAAATTGTAGATAATAATGATTTAGCAATAGCTTTAACAGGTGCAACTGTAGGAAAAGCGGGTTGGGTAAAAGAAAAAAATTTATTAAATCAAAGAGTTTTAGCCTTAAGAGGGGATAAAAAAATACTTGAATATATTTCAAATTTTATTTTTGGAAAATATTTTTATGATTATTCTCAAAATATAGCTCACGGAAATGCTCAAGGTAATTTATCACCAAACGAAGTAAAAGATTTCAAAATACCATTTCCTCCAATAGAAATTCAAGAAAAAATAGTTGCTAGAATTCAAGTTTTAAAGCAAAGAGAAAATAGCATAATTGAAGAAATAAAGAAATCAAGAGAAAATTTAAAGTTTTTAATAAGTTCTATAAAGTTTGATAAAGTTAAATTAGAGAATGTAGCTGAAATTATTTCCGGGCAGTCTCCAAAATCGATAAATTATAATCATATAAATAAAGGGCTTCCTTTTTATCAAGGTAAACTTGATTTTACAAATAAGTATATTAAAGAGCCTTCTGTTTGGACAACACAAATTACTAAAAAATCTTTAAAAGATGATATTTTGATGAGTGTTAGGGCTCCTGTTGGAGATGTTAATGTTAATTTAATTGGGAATATTTGTATTGGTAGAGGTTTGTGTGCAATTAGAGTTAAAGATAATGTTTTACAGAACTATTTGTTTAACACTCTAAATATTATGAAAAATGAAATAGAGTCTTTAAGTAACAAAGGAAGTACATTCAAAGCAATTAATAGAAATCAAATTTTATCTATTTATATTCCACTTCCACCAATCAAAGAACAACAAAAAATAGTTTCGGCAATAGAAAAAATTGAAGTTACTATTACAACTTTAGAAAAAGAAATTGCAGAAATACCAAAACTGAAAGAAGCCATTCTGAAAAAATATTTATAATCTAAAATCTCGTATTCACCAGATTTTTCAATTTAAAAAAATGAAAAAACTAACCACACTTTTAATAGTACTAATCACCTTCCAAATTCATTCTCAAAAACTTACAGGAAATCAATTATTAGAAAAAGCCATTCAATTTCACGACCCAAATGGAAATTGGGAAACCTTTGATGGAGAGTTTTTAGTTACTATGAAAGCTCCTAAAAAGGAAGAAAGAATAAGTAGAATTCAAATTAATTTACCTCAAGAGTACTTTTATGTAAAAGCTAAAAGAGGTGAAAATACTACAGAATATACCGTTGATAAAGAAGCCTGCAAAATTGGATTTAACGGACAAGAAAATCCATCAGAGAAACTAAAAAAAGAACATCATTTAAGTTGTGAACGCGCAAATTTATATAAAAACTATTATACGTATTTGTATGGTTTGCCTATGAAGTTAAAAGACAAAG
>JBMYWO010000143.1:0-4458 GCA_049607505.1 Polaribacter sp. | reverse complement strand
CAATTAAAACGGGTACTGGAAATTTTGTGATTTCTTTCCAGTTAATAACCGCTTCTGTTACCTTTTTGGTTTTTACAATCCAAAATTGCGTATATAAATGCTGATGAGACAGTTTGTGAACAATTTCTTTTTTATTGAATAAAGAAATCGTGGTCTCTTTTGGAAATAAGTCGATGAATTCTTTAGATGAAATAAGTTCTTTTTTATTAATGTTTTTTTGGCTTTCTATTAAAGGAAATTCATACAAACCTTGCCAAATTCCTTTTCCTTTTCTTTTTTGTAAGATGGTTTTGTTATCTTCTGTAACCACCACTAAATAATTAAAAAATCGGTTTCTTACTTTTCCTTTTTTCTCTTTTACAGGGAGTTCTTTTATTAGGTTTTTTTCTAAAGCAACACAACTACTTGCAAACGGACAGGTTTCACACAACGGATTTTGCGGTTTGCAATGCAATGCGCCAAAATCCATAATAGCCTGATTGAATGTTCCAGGTTGTTTATTATCAATTAAAGTTTGTGCCAGTGCTTTGAATTCTTTGATTCCTGCGGATGAATTGATTGGTGTTTTCATTCCGAAATAACGGGATAAAACCCTATATACATTTCCATCTACCACCGCAGTTGGTTTATCAAAACAAATAGACACAATAGCAGAAGCTGTATAATCACCAATTCCTTTTAGTTTTAGAAGTTCCTTATATGTTGATGGAAATTTGCCATTAAATTCATTTGCAATTTGTTTTGCTGTAACATGCAGATTTCTTGCACGAGAATAATACCCCAACCCTTGCCACATTTTTAAAACGGTACTTTCATCCGCTTTAGCGAGATCAAATATTGTAGGAAATGTCTCTATAAATTTTAAGTAATAAGACATTCCTTGAGCAACTCTAGTTTGTTGCAACATAATTTCTGATAACCAAATATAATATGGATTTTTGGTAGCACGCCAAGGCAGCTCTCTATTGTTTTGTAAATACCAATAAATTAATGTGTTAGAAAATTTCATCACGAATAAAAATAGCTTTGCAATATTACATTATAAAATTCACATAAATTTAAGGGTTTAAGTTTTTCGAATTGATTAATTATCATATATTTGCATCCTAATTTTTTAAATAAATTTAATAAAAATAAAGACATGACAAAAGCAGATATCGTATCAAAGATTTCAGAAAGAACAGGAATAGAAAAAACAGATGTTTTAAAAACTGTTGAAGCGTTTATGACTGAAGTTAAGGATGGATTAGAGAGTGGAAATAATGTATATTTGAGAGGTTTTGGTAGTTTTATTATTAAAACAAGAGCGGAAAAAACGGGAAGAAATATTTCTAAAAATACGACTATTAAAATTCCAGCGCATAATATTCCAGCTTTTAAGCCTGCAAAAACTTTTGTAGAAGGTGTGAAAAGTAAAGTAGCTGTTAAATAATAAACATTAATCTAAACCTTATTGGTTTAAAAATAGTTAAATAATTATGCCAAGTGGTAAAAAAAGAAAGAGAGCGAAAATCTCTACACATAAAAGAAAAAAAAGAGCTAGAGCCAATAGACATAAGAAAAAGTAAGCAAATGCTTACTTTTTCGTTTATAGTTTAGTAAAAAAATAAAAAGTTCATTGACATTAGAGGTATTTTAATCACTGCAAACAAGCGGTAACCTCTTACGGTATTATTTTTAAAATACCTGACAATAATTAATCCATCTACACAATAATGTGTAGTGTTAAAACCATTTTCAGTATGAAAACAGAATTAATAATTCGTTCCAATTCATCTGATATTGATTTTGCCTTATTAAAGGATGGAAAACTTATTGAATTAAATAATGAAACAACGGATAATAAATTTTCTGTGGGCGATATTTTTTTAGCCAAAATAGGAAAAGTATTAACGGGCTTAAATGCATCATTTGTAAATGTGGGATATCCTAAAGACGGATTTTTGCATTATCATGATTTGGGTGCACAAGTAAATTCATTAAACGCATTCATTAAGAAAGTAAGCACAGGTAAGTATAAAGATTTCACTTTAAAAAACTTCCAATTTTTGGAAGACATTCACAAAGACGGTAGTATTAACAAAGTCCTAAAATCTGGACAAAATTTATTAGTACAAATTGTAAAAGAACCTATTTCTACCAAAGGCCCTAGACTCAGTTCTGAGTTGTCTATAGCTGGTAGATTTTTAGTTTTAGTTCCTTTTTCCAATAGAGTTTCGGTCTCTCAAAAAATAGAAGACCCCAAAGAGAAAGAACGTTTAAAAAGATTAGCAAAAAGCATTAAGCCGAAAGGTTTTGGTGTTATTTTAAGAACTGTTGCTAAAGATAAAAAAGTAGCAGAGTTAGACAAAGATTTGCAAAATTCATTAGAACGTTGGAAAACAATGTGCAAGCATATTGCAAACACAAATACACCAACCAAAATATTGAGCGAATTAAACAGAGCATCTTCTATTTTAAGAGATGTGATGAATGAATCTTTTACAAATATTGTAACAAATGATGAGACTTTGAAAGTAGAAATAAAAGAGTATTTGCAAGAAATTTATCCTGAAAAGGAAAAAATTGCAAAATTGCATAAAGGGACTATTCCTATTTTTGAAAAATATGGGATTGAACGCCAGATAAAAACATCGTTTGGCAAAACAGTTTCTATGAGCAGAGGTGCCTATTTAGTGATAGAGCACACAGAAGCTTTGCACGTTATTGACGTGAATAGCGGAAATCGTTCTAACAAAGCAGGGTCTCAAGAGGAAACGGCATTGGAAGTAAATTTAATTGCTGCTTCTGAAGTAGCGCGTCAGTTACAACTACGTGATATGGGAGGAATTATAGTGGTTGATTTTATTGATATGCACAAGTCTCAACATAGAAATAAACTCTTTCAACATTTGAAAGAGCAGATGGCTTTTGATAGAACAAAACACAAAATATTACCTCCAACTAAATTTGGATTGATACAAATTACGAGACAACGGGTTAGACCTGAGTTGAGTATAAAAACTACCGAAGTCAATCCAAACAACAATGGGGAAGTAGAAGCGCCAATTGTTTTGGTAGATAAGATTGAAACGGAATTAGAAAAATATATTTCTAACCCAAAAAATAAAAAGATACAACTGAATGTGCATCCTTTTATTGCAGCTTATCTAACAAAAGGAATGTCTTCTATTCGTTTTAAATGGTATTTAAAACACAAAAAGTGGATTTCAATTATACCTCGTGATGCTTACACATATTTACAGTATAAGTTTAAAGCTATTAAGAATTAAAATATATTTGTAATAAGGCAATAATTTACTATCAAAAAACCCGCAACTTTTTTAAAGTTGCGGGTTTTATTTTGTGTTATATTTTACAAAAAATCAGTCTGCTTTTTCTTCTAATAAATCAAAAAACTGATTTAATTTTGGTAGAATAATGATTTTTGTTCTACGGTTTTTAGCCATATTTTCGGGTGTGTCATTTGGTGCAAGAGGGGAATAGCTACTTCTACCCGCAGCAATAAGTCTGTTAGGTTTTACACCATATTTATATTGTAAAATTCTTGTAATCGAGGTTGCACGTTTTGCTGACAAATCCCAATTATCTTCTAAAAATTTTGTTTTAATGGGTTTAGAATCTGTATGCCCTTCAATCATCACATCCATTTGAGGTTGATTGTTAATTACGTTGGCAATTTTTTCTAAAATAGTATAGGCTTTATCTGTTACGGTATAACTTCCGCTTTTGAACAACATTTTATCGGAAATAGAAATAAATACGACTGTTTTTTCTACATTTACTTCTATATCTTTGTCTTGTATTCCTTCTGCTAAATTTTTGGTTAAGTGGTACTTAATGGCTAAATTTAAGGAATCTTTACGTGTCATTGCAGTTCTAATTCCGTTGATGTATTTGTCTTTTTCACTTAATTGAGAAATGACATTTTTTATATTATCTGAAGAAGATTGTGTTAACACTGTTAAGTTTTCAACTTGTTTTAAGGCATTTTTTTTATCTTGTTTTAAAGATTTTACTTGTTCTGTTAAAGTGAAGTTTTTAGTATTTTCTTTATCTTTTTCGATTAAACATCTTTGTAAATCTGCCTTCACTTCGGTGAGTTCATCTTTTGTTTTTTCGTGTGTAGCTTTTAATGCTGCAAATTCTTTTTTAGAAGCACAAGAGCTTATTAAAATTGTAGATAATAAAAGGAATAGTATTTTTTTCATCTTATAATAATTAAATTTAACGAGTACAAATTTAACAAAATTCAAATATAAAAAATCAAATTAGTCCTATTTTTATGATAAATTTATAAACATATCACAAAAATTAAGTACCTTATAAGTGTTCTCTCATCTACAATCAAACAACTCTCTTTTGTGTTTTTATTGTAGTAAATCCTAAATGAAAGCTTAAGATTTTTGGTGGTGTCATAAACAAAATGATTATTTATTATTGAATGTCATTTGAGGC
>JBMYWO010000142.1:0-4500 GCA_049607505.1 Polaribacter sp. | reverse complement strand
GCCAAAAATGGATGGTGTTGAAGTTTTAGAAAAAGCAAAAAAAATAAAACCAGAAATACCAATCGTAATGATTTCTGGACATGGAGATTTAGACACAGCCGTAAATACCATGCGTTTAGGAGCGTTTGATTATATTTCTAAACCACCCGATTTAAACCGATTGTTAAACACAGTTCGTAATGCACTGGACAGAAAAGAATTGGTGGTAGAAAATAAACGTCTAAAAAAGAAAGTGAGCAAAAACTATGAAATGATTGGCGAAAGTGATGCCATTATTCATATAAAAGAAATCATAGAAAAAGTAGCCGCAACAGACGCTAGAGTTTTAATTACAGGTTCAAACGGAACAGGAAAAGAATTGGTTGCGCATTGGCTACACGAAAAATCTGATAGAGTAAAAGCCCCAATGATAGAAGTAAACTGTGCTGCTATTCCATCGGAATTAATAGAAAGTGAATTATTTGGACACGTAAAAGGCTCTTTTACAGGAGCTAATAAAGATAGAGCAGGAAAATTTGAAGCTGCCAACGGAGGCACCATTTTTTTGGACGAAATAGGCGATATGAGTTTGTCTGCACAAGCAAAAGTATTACGTGCCTTACAAGAAAATAAAATTTCAAGAGTAGGTTCAGACAAAGACATCAAAGTAAATGTAAGGGTAATAGCAGCAACCAATAAAGATTTAAAAAAGGAAATTGAAGAAAGTCGTTTTAGAGAAGATTTATACCACAGGTTGGCAGTGATTTTGATAAAAGTTCCTGCGTTAAATGATAGAAGAGAAGACATTCCATTATTGGTCAATTTCTTTGCTGAAAAAATATCAAAAGAACAAGGAACGCCAAAAAAAGAATTTTCAAAAGGGGCTATCAAATTATTACAAGATTATGATTGGACAGGGAATATTAGAGAACTACGAAATGTGGTAGAACGTTTAATTATTTTGGGTGAAAAAGAAGTTTCTGAAAATGATATAAAACTTTTTGCAAGTAAGTAATACCATTTGTACTTTGAAAGCACTGTAAAAGAAAATGATGATTTTTTTCTTTTTCCAAGATAGAAAAATAAAGCATAGCCTTGGTTACGGTTTCTTTTTATATTGAAGTAAAAAGGAAAAAAGAACGTTTTATTGCGGTTATTTCAAAGCACAAATGGTATAATAGACAATCTTATGAAAAATATTGGTATCAATTATGTAGAGTTCAATTCTCACAATCTACAAGAAACAAAAGCATTTTATACACATGTATTTGCTTGGAAATTTACAGATTATGGAACAAACTATATCGCTTTTTCTGAAAGTGGCATAGAAGGTGGATTTGAATTAACTACATCTCCTATAGTAAATGGGGCTTTAATTGTTTTATATTCTGATAATTTAGAACTTGTTCAAGAAAAAATTATTTCTTTTGGCGGAAAAATTTCTACAGAAACTTTTGAATTTCCAGGCGGAAAACGTTTTCATTTTTTAGATCCTTCAGGAAATGAATTAGCGGTGTGGTCTAGAAAATAATTAACCAAATGAGTAAGAAAAATAACGACTTACAACCATTAAACAACTTTGTGATTTTTGAGACCAAAAATGGCAAAGTAAATATTGATGTTTATTTTCAAGATGAAACGCTTTGGCTCACACAAAAAAGAATAGCAGAATTATTTGAAAAAGGACGTTCTACCATAACCGAACATCTTAAAAAAATATTTGAAGATGGCGAATTAGATGAAAATTCAGTATGTCGGGATTTCCGACATACTGCCGAAGATGGTAAAAATTATACTACCAAATATTATAACTTAAAAGCCATTACTGCTGTTGGTTATCGTGTAAATTCTCATAGAGCCATTGAGTTTAGAAAATGGGCTACTGAAATTTTACACGAATACATCATCAAAGGTTTTGCAATGGATGATGAGCGATTAAAACAGATTAAACATTTTGGAATAGATTATTTTGATGAACTATTGGAGCGGATTCGAGAAATTCGTTTGAGTGAAAGAAGGCTCTATCAAAAAATTACCGATATCTACGCTTTATCTGCCGATTATGATAGCAAAGCCGATGTAACAAGACATTTTTTTGCAAGTGTTCAAAATAAATTACATTGGGCAATAACAGGAAAAACGGCTGCCGAAATTATTTATACTGAAGCAGATGCTACTAAAATTTATATGGGTTTAAAAACTTGGAAACAATCACCAAATGGCAAAATATTAAAAAGCGATGTAACTATTGCTAAAAATTATTTGAACAAAGAACATCTTAAAACACTAGAAAGAATAGTAACCTCTTATTTAGATTTAGCAGAAAGTAGAGCGACCAACAGAACAATAATGAACATGAAAGATTGGGATACATTTTTAGTCCAATTTTTAGAATTAGCAGATTATCCTATTTTAAAAAATAAAGGAAAAATATCAATGTTGAAAGCCAAACTAAAAGCCGAAACTGAATACTCTAAATTTAGAATTATTCAAGATCAAAACTATATTTCAGATTTTGACCGTGAAATGAAAAAGTTAATTGATAAAAAAGAAGATGCCTAAAAACTATAGTTTCAGACATCTTCTTCTCATTTTTATGTAGTATTTCAATAAATTTATTTCAAATCAAAACGGTCTAAATTCATTACTTTTACCCAAGCTTTTACAAAATCATTTACAAACTTTTCTTGACCGTCGTCTGTACCATAAACTTCGGCAACGGCTCTTAATTCAGTATTAGAACCAAAGATTAAATCCGCTCTTGTTGCAGAAAATTTCATTGCTCCAGTTTTACGATCACGTCCTATAAATTCTTTATCTTCAGAATTTGCAGCTTTCCATGTAATTGAAAAATCAAGAATATTGGTAAAGAATTCATTTGTTAAACTTCCAACACTATCTGTAAAAACACCATGTTTAGAACCATCATAATTTGCGCCTAAAACACGCAAACCACCTACAAGAACTGTCATTTCAGGAATTGAAAGTGTTAGTAAATTAGCACGGTCTATTAACAAATCTTCCGCAGCAACTTCTACTTTCGAATTTATATAATTTCTAAAACCATCCGCTAGCGGTTCTAAATATCCAAATGACTCTACATCGGTTTGCTCTTGTGTAGCATCACCTCTACCTTGAGAAAAAGGAACATTAATATGATACCCAGCATTTTTGGCAGCTATTTCTACCCCTACATTCCCAGCTAATACAATTAAATCAGCCATGGAAATTGTCCCGTTAAACTTATTTTGAATCCATTTTAGTTCATTTAAAACATTATTTAATTCTAAAGGATTATTTACCTCCCAACGATTTTGCGGTTCTAAACATAAGCGTCCACCGTTTGCACCACCACGCATATCTGAACCTCTAAATGTTGAGGCTGATGCCCAAGCTGTACTTACTAATTGAGATACTGTGAGATGATTAGAAGCTAAAATCATTTCTTTCAGCGAAGAAATATCTGAATCAGATAAATTATAATCTACTGTTGGTATTGGATCTTGCCAAATTAATTCTTCTTTAGATACTTCAGGCCCTAAATAACGATGAATGGGGCCCATATCTCTATGTGTTAATTTATACCAAGCTCTTGCAAAAACTTCTTCAAATGCTTTATGGTCTTTATGAAAGCGTTTAGAAATCTCTAAATATGTGGGATCCTTTTTTAATGCCATATCTGCTGTAGACATCATCAACACTTGTTTACCATTTGCATCTCCTGCCTTCGGTGCCATTTTAGCATTTGATGCTGCAGTTGGTGTCCATTGATGTGCGCCAGCAGGACTCTTGGTCAATTCCCAATCATAATTTAATAATACATCAAAATACTCATTATCCCAACGTGTTGGATTTGGTGTCCAAGCACCTTCCAATCCACTGGTAATGGTGTCATCTAATACACCCGTGCCAAAGGTATTTTTCCAACCTGTACTCATTTCTTCAATGGAAGCACCATGGGGTTCTGCACTCACATATTTATCTGGGTTTGCAGCACCGTGTGCTTTACCAAACGTATGACCACCAGCTATTAGTGCCACCGTTTCTTCATCATTCATAGCCATACGCCCAAAAGTAATTTTAATATCGTGTGCAGATTTCAAAGGATCTGGATTTCCATTTGGCCCTTCTGGATTTACATAAATCAATCCCATGTGAACAGCACCTAAATGCCCTTCTAAATCACCGTCGCTAGTATCATAGCGTTCATCATTTCCTAACCATTGATTTTCATTTCCCCAATAAATATCTTGTTCTGGTTCCCAAACATCTTCACGTCCTCCAGCAAATCCTAATGTTTTGAATCCCATAGATTCCAAAGCACAATTACCTGCAAGAATCATTAAATCTGCCCAGGAAATTTTATTTCCATATTTCTTTTTTATTGGCCATAATAGTAAACGTGCTTTGTCTAAATTTCCGTTATCTGGCCAACTATTTAATGGAGCAAAACGTTGTGTTCCAGAATTAGCTCCACCTCTACCATCGCCTACACGATAGGTACCTGCACTATGCCACGCC
>JBMYWO010000141.1:0-4558 GCA_049607505.1 Polaribacter sp. | reverse complement strand
GGAATCGTTAATTAATAAACCTATCAACTATGTGTTTATTGGAAGTTGTACAAACTCTAGAATTGAAGATTTTAGAATTGCTGCCAACTATGTAAAAGGAAAACAAAAAGCAGCAAATGTAAATGCTTGGTTGGTGCCAGGTTCGCAAAGAGTTGCCAAACAAATAACGGAAGAAGGTTTGCAAACTGTTTTTGAAGAAGCAGGTTTTGTATTAAGACAACCTGGTTGTTCAGCTTGTTTAGCTATGAATGACGATAAAATTCCTGAAGGAGAATATTGTGTTTCTACCTCCAATAGAAATTTTGAAGGTAGGCAAGGGCAGGGGGCAAGAACCATTTTAGCAAGTCCATTAGTTGCTGCTGCCACTGCTGTGGAAGGGAAAATTATTGACATACAAAACACTTAAATTAATGGAAAAGTTTACAACACTAACATCAAAAGCAGTTCCGTTAGCAACAGAAAATATAGATACCGATCAAATAATTCCTGCTCGTTTTTTAAAAGCAACAGACAAATTAGGTTTTGGAGATAATGTTTTTAGAGATTGGCGTTTTCATAAAGATGGAAGTATTAACAAAGAGTTTCCGTTAAACAATTCCAATTATAGTGGAAGTATTTTGGTAGCAGGAGACAATTTTGGGTGCGGTTCTAGTAGAGAACATGCAGCTTGGGCGTTAGTTGGCTACGGATTTAAAGTAATAGTAAGTAGTTTTTTTGCTGATATTTTTAAAGGAAATGCCTTGAATAACGGATTACTTCCCGTACAAGTTTCCGAAGAATTTTTAAAGAAATTATTAGTTTATTTAGAACAAAATCCAACATCAGAAGTTACTGTAGATTTAGAAAATCAGATGCTGTTTTCTGAAGTTGGGGAAATAAGATTTGATATTAATTCGTATAAGAAAACGTGTTTAATGAATGGATATGACGATATCGATTTTTTAATCAGTAAAAAAGATAAAATAGTAGCGTATGAAAGTAGTTCATAAGAAAAAACAAACAGAAATTGTTCAGTTAAAAATTACTTTGAAAAGGTCAAAACCGCCTATTTGGAGGCGTATTTTGATAGAAAAAGAGATGACTTTTGAAGACCTTCATTATATTATTCAAGATGTTATGGGTTGGGAAAATTGTCATTTACATGAGTTTAGAGATAATAATGTAGTGATTGATGAAGATGATTTCTTTGGAGACGGCAACATTGATAGTTCTGAAATTACTTTAAGAGAACATTTTACACGTTTAAAACAAAAAATTACCTATACCTATGATTTTGGAGATTCGTGGGAACATGAAATTCTTGTAGAAAAGTTTTTGGACAGAGATAAAGAAATCGATTATCCTATTTGTATCAAAGGAAAGAACAATTGTCCTCCAGAAGATTGTGGAGGAATTTGGGGATTTTATAGTATGTTAGAAATCATACAAGATAAAAACCATCCTGAAAGAGAAGAAATGCTAGAATGGATAGGTGAAGATTATGACCCAGAGCATTTTGACTTAGAAGAAACGAATGAAAGATTTTTCTAAAATGTTTAAATTGAGAGCCTACATACAGGCTTAAATGTCTAGTGATTTGTTGAAGTTTTTTATAATCAGTCATGTTATTTTTTTATGAAAAACAAATTTCTAATTCTATTTTTATCCATTTCCTTTGTAGGATTTTCCCAAAAGAAAGTCATAAAAAAATTTCAAACTACAGCCAATGAAATTGAAATTTCTACCATCGGTTTAGACGATTTTGTATTAGAAAATGCTGATTCTAATTCTATTGAAATCTTCCTGTATGCAGAAAATTCTAATAAACAGCATATTACTTTTGAAGAAAGACAGCATCTTGCAGAAATAAAATTTGGTATTCCAATGTTTAAAACTGAAGAAACTGTTTTTAGAAAATTTATTACAAAAAGACTGCAAAGAGCGTCTGCAATTGTAAAAATTCCTAAAGGGAAAAGGGTAATTGTTTTTGGAGATAATATAAATATAGAATCTAAAAATTATCAAGGAAGTTTAGCTATTTTTATAGAAAAAGGAAATGTAAAATTAAACACAATACAAGAAACTACTCAAGTAAATTTATATAGCGGGAATGTATATGCTAGCCTAAAAAACATAAACGTAGATGTGGTTTCCACTATTGGAAAAATTAAAATTGATAGCATTTTAAAAGAGAAAATCTACAAAAAGAAGGACGATACTTTCAAGAATACTTTTACCGTACATACCATAAAAGCAACTATTATCTTAACATCGCTAAAAAAACAATAATAGTGTTATTTTTGTGAACACAAATTCTATAAAAATGTCAAAGAAGAATCTAGCAATTCTTATTATTCTTGTTGCTTTAACGGTAGACCAAATCATAAAAATTTACGTAAAAACTCATTTTGCTTTAGGTGAAGAAGTGGAAGTTTTTAGTTGGTTTAAAATTCATTTTGTAGAAAATAACGGAATGGCAATGGGCTTTGAATTTGGCGGAAAAGCTGGAAAACTTTTTTTAACGTTATTTAGATTGGTTGCCATAGTAGGAATTATGTATTGGCTATGGCAAACCATAAAGAAAAAAATACATAATGCAGTTATTATTGCTATTGCGTTTATTTTTTCTGGTGCCATTGGCAATATTATAGATTCGGTTTTTTATGGAGTGCTTTTTGACTCTTCAGAACACAAAGTAGCAACACTTTTTGCAGACAAACCGTATGGGGAATTATTTTACGGAAAAGTAGTCGATATGTTTTATTTTCCTTTTATAGAAAATGCCATATTGCCAGAATGGATTCCTTTTGTTGGCGGAGAACCATTTACTTTTTTTCAATATATTTTTAACCCAGCGGATGCGTATATAACCATTGGTGTTGTGCTACTTTTTATCTTTAGTAAACAAGCATTTCCAAAAGAAGAGAAAGCATAAATTGTATATGATAGAAGTAGAAAACAAAAAACACAACTAAACTCTTTGGCTAAAAACTGAAGTGTTTTAATTTCTGCTAAAGCTGACAAAATTTTGAATATCAGAATGTTGTAAATCTATTTTATTGATATTATGCTAAAAAATATTCAAAGCAAGGTATTAACTTGACGGTTTTGTTTTCTATTTGAAACTCATCCTTTTGGTTTTGCGTAATGATGATACCTTCTTTTAAGTTAAAATAGTTCATTGCCTCAAGCAATCCATTGAATTCTCTAGGTTGATTGTCGGTTGTTATTTCTTGGCAAACTTGTACTGCCTTTGTACATTTTTTTTTAGTAAACAACACAAAATCACATTCATATTTTTCTTTGAAATAATACATTTTTTGACCTTTGTTCCTTAAAAAAAGAAACACTGCATTTTCTAAAACTCTACCTTTGTCTTCACTAAAACTCAATGAATTTACATCAATAAATCCATTGTCTATCGCATAAACTTTTCTTGGGTTCACCGCCATACGCTTTGCAGACCAACTGAATTTTTGAACAAAAAACAGCAAATACGCATCTTCCGCCCACGTTAGATAATCTACAACTGTATGTGTAGAACCTACTTGAAAAACTTTTCGTAAACTATTGTAAGTCATTTCTTTAGAAACATTAGAAAGCAAATACAAGACGATATCCAAAAGAACTTTGGTATTCCTAATACTGTATCGAACAGCGATGTCTCTTAATACAATGTCTTTAAGTAAATTATGCAACACTTCGGGGTTTTTACTTTTTAGGTATTCAGGAAAACCACCCATTTTTAAATAGGCTTTTATTGAATTTTCGCCAACTTCTTTTTTTTCAAAATTTAAATATTCTTGATACGAAAACGGAAATAATTCGGTATTTAAATACCTACCTGTGAGTCTTGTTCCTAACTCTTTGCTTAATAATGAGGCATTTGACCCTGTTACAAACACTTTTTTACCGTCATCATGCAGTTGTCGTATATAAACTTCCCATTGTGGAACATTTTGTATTTCATCAAAAAAGTAAGCCTCTGTTTCTAGAGGAATAATTTCGTCTAGTTTATCAAAGTCAGCCACCTCAAAATTTACAATTCTAGGATCTTCAAAATTAAAAAAGACTGTTTTTGTGTAATTTGACATTAAAAAACGCATTAGAGTACTTTTTCCGCAACGCCTTATGCCTGAAATTACCTGAATAAAACCAGTATCTAAAGCTACGGTTTTTATTTTTTCTCGTTCCGTATATGCCTGTTTGCTACGTTTTATTTTTTGTTGTTGCAACAAAAATGCTTTCTCTATTTCTGATTTTAAAACCATATTTTCACTACTTAAGCGCAAAGATATGATTTATGTTTTTGTAAAACAAATTTTTGTGTTTTAATAAGGAAAATTATTGTGTTTTAATAAAGAATACTATTATTTTTTAATAAGGAATACTTTTAAGATATATTTTTTTATTTTTTTTTAATTCCAAGTAACTTGTGAAGCACTTTTTCTTACCGCAAACTTACCTTTGCTAGCAAGCAGAGTTGCAGAAAGAAAATCTTTGCGTTTTTTGTAGTGAAAATTCTTTGTGTTTTTCCTGCCTGTCGACAAGCTACGGTGTACCCATATCTTTTTAACTA
>JBMYWO010000140.1:0-4622 GCA_049607505.1 Polaribacter sp. | reverse complement strand
GGCTTTCCCGATTTGAGCAATTCCAAACGGTATTTTTTGACGCCCAGATTTTTGAACATTTAAGTAATTTACAAAAATACCTTGAGCGGTTTCTGGTCTCAACCAAAGCGTATTGTCGTCGCCAGCCACAGAACCCATCGATGTGCCAAACATCAAATTAAACTGTCTAACTTCAGTCCAGTTTGCTGTTCCCGAAACAGGGCAAGTGATACCTAAAGAAAGAATCAACTCTTGAAAGGCTTTAAGGTCGTTAGCATTCTGACAATCAGCCAAAGCTTGTCCCGCAGCATCAATTTTAGCTTGATTTGCCAACACACGTGGATTGGTTTCTAAAAACGTGGCACGATCAAATTGTTCGCCAAAGCGTTTTTCAGCTTTTTTGACTTCTTTTTCGATTTTTAATCGGATTTTTTCCATCCAATCTTCAACCAAAACATCAGCGCGGTAACGTTTTTTTGAATCTTTATTGTCAATTAACGGATCGTTAAACGCGTCTACGTGTCCTGAAGCTTTCCAGGTTTTCGGGTGCATAAAAATAGCGGAATCTAATCCAACAATATTATCATGCAACTTCACCATAGCATCCCACCAAAAGGTTTTGATGTTGTTTTTGAGCTCTACACCCAATTGTCCATAGTCGTAAACTGCTGAAAGTCCGTCGTATAATTCGCTCGATTGAAACACAAAACCATAGGCTTTGGCATGAGCGATGATGTTTTTAAAAAGATCTGATTGTTTTGCCATGGCGCAAAGATAAACATCTATTTCGAGCTTGACAGAAGAATTTGATGGATTTCATTGTAGAAAAAATCTTTTAGAATCTCAAAAAAATTATATTTGTGTTCGACACTTGAATCCAGCTTTTCTTTTAAACCACTACAGCATTTGAAAAATTACAATATACTTTTCCTCTACACAATTCTATTTTTTATAGTCTTTAGTCTTTTTCATTTTGCATTTCAGAATGAGACGCTGTATCACAATACTTTAGGAAAAGTGTCAAAAAACTGGACAAATATAGAAGGAAAAAGAGCATTAGAGCAAGTGCCCTATTTGAGCATAGATCATTCAAATTACATCCAATGGGACGGTGTGCATTACAAAAATATAAAAGAGCATGGCTATGATGTCGAAAAAATAGGTGGCGACTATATTTTTGCTTTTTTTCCTTTGTTTCCAGCTATCTGGAGCTTATTTAGTTTACCGCCGATAGGTGTTGTTTTTCTAAATTATTTCTTGTTTTCATTGGCTATTGTTTTGCTTATCAAGGTGTTTAGTCCAAAAGACCATGACAATATAGCTGTTGTTTTGGCCTTGCCTGTTTTAGTTTCGTTTTTGATACCTTACACCGAGTCAGTCTTCTTTATTACCATTGCTTTAGGTTTTATTGGCTACAGAAAACAAATTTATTGGCTATACTTCTTAGGTTTTCTACTTGCTGCGCTTACCAGACCTACATTTACATTCCTTTTTCTTTCTATTGTAGTGGTAGAATGCCTGAAATTTCTCGAAAACAGAGATGGTTTAGAATTTATAAAGCAATCGACTTTGAGGCTTCTACCTTTAATTTTAGGAACATTAATGGTTTCTCTAATTCAGCTATATTATTCGAGTGGAAGTTTGGTGAAATTCATTGAGGTTCAGGAGTATTGGGGGCACAAACTTGCTATTCCTCATCATTTAAGAGATTGGTCGCACGAAAGCTTTGGGATGAATTTGGCGGTTGTTTTCTTAATTGCCGTACCGCTTCTCGTTGTTTTGGTCATGTTTGCCAAAACAGTATTGCCTCAATGGTTCAAAAAAAGCAAACCAAACAGAACAAAAAAGAGCCTTGTAAGCCAATATTATCTAGAAATTCTATCGGCAACCTATATTGTTGGCGTATTTGTTTTTGTATTACTCTTTAGAGGAGGCTCTTTGCATGGTTTATATCGATTTATTGTTTGCACACCATTCTTTATTATTCTAATTTTATCGAAAAACGTTCGGGAATTACTGCAGTCAATTTCCGTCAATGTTCGCCTTTTCATGGTAGGTACATTCTCGTTATTTGCACTATTAATGTTAGGCTTAACGGATTATTCAACCTACTGGAATTTCTCCGATTTAGGTATGATTTTGATGATTGCTTCGCTGTGTTTGTGGTTGTTTAAAGACGATTTGAGCAAGAAGGCATTCGCTATTTTGGCCTGTGGAAACATTCTAATCAATGCCCTTTGGACCTCGTATTTATTCAATATGTATCTGTCCAATGGTTGGATTTTCACATAAAAGTCAAAGCCTCTAAATCAGAACCATTTCCTAATACATGGTAAGTGTTTCGAGACTCATCGGTATGTGGAGCTGTTGTTGTATTCAGACAAAATGTCATTAAAAACAAAGGTGTTTAATTAAAAAAAGACAAATTGGCAGTTTTTTAATGGTGTATTTGCTTTGTTTCATTGTGGTATCGAAATTGTTTTCATTCAAAAAGAGAAACAAACCATTCAAAAACACACAAATATGAATTTTAATAACTATACAACAAAATCGCAAGAAACCATACAAATGGCACAGCAAATTGCGCAAGGTTTTGGTCATAATCAAATAGAAAACGAGCATATTTTTAAAGCTTTAACACAAGTAGATGAAAATGTGTTGCCTTTTTTATTAAAGAAACTAAACATTAATAGTAATGTAATAAACCAAATTTTAGACAAACAATTAGAAAGTTTGCCAAAAGTTACGGGTGCAGAATTAATGATTTCTAGAGAAGCAGGTAAAACGCTTACAGAAGCGGCTGTAATTGCAAAAAACATGAAAGATGATTATGTTTCTATAGAACATTTAATTTTGGCAATTTTTAAATCGAAATCTAATATTGCCCAAGTTTTAAAAGACCAAGGCGTAACAGAAAAACATTTAAAAGCTGCTATAGATGAATTAAGAAAAGGAGAAAGAGTTACCTCTCAATCTCAAGAAGAAACTTATAATTCTTTAAACAAATTTGCTAAAAACTTAAATAATTTAGCCAAAAACGGAAAATTAGACCCTGTTATTGGTAGAGATGAAGAAATACGCAGATTGCTTCAAATATTATCAAGAAGAACCAAAAACAACCCAATTTTAGTTGGTGAACCAGGAACTGGTAAAACCGCTATTGCAGAAGGTTTAGCCCACAGAATTATAGATGGAGATATTCCAGAAAACCTAAAAGATAAACTCATTTTTTCTTTAGATATGGGGGCATTAATTGCCGGTGCAAAATACAAAGGTGAGTTTGAAGAGCGTTTAAAAGCAGTAATTAAAGAAGTAACCACTTCAGATGGAGATATTGTACTTTTTATTGATGAAATTCACACATTAGTGGGTGCTGGCGGTGGCCAAGGAGCCATGGATGCTGCCAATATTTTAAAACCTGCTTTGGCACGTGGAGAATTGCGTGCCATTGGTGCAACTACGTTAGATGAATATCAAAAATATTTTGAAAAAGACAAAGCGTTAGAAAGACGTTTCCAAAAAGTGCAAGTAAATGAGCCAGATACCGAAAGTGCCATTTCTATTTTAAGAGGAATTAAAGAAAAATATGAAACTCACCACAAAGTTCGTATTAAAGATGAAGCTATTATTGGTGCTGTAGAATTGTCTCAACGTTATATTACCAACCGTTTTTTACCCGATAAAGCGATTGATTTAATGGATGAAGCTGCATCTAAATTGCGTATGGAAATCAATTCGAAACCAGAAGAATTAGATGTTTTAGACCGTAAAGTAATGCAGCTAGAAATTGAAATTGAAGCCATTAAACGCGAAAAAGACGAAGTAAAATTGAAATCTTTACGATCTGATTTGGCAAATTTAAAAGAAGAGCGAAATGAGATTAACGCAAAATGGAAATCTGAAAAAGAAGTTGTAGATAATATACAGAATGCAAAATTGGATATTGAAAACTTTAAGGTAGAAGCCGAAAAAGCAGAACGTGAAGGAAACTATGGAAAAGTTGCTGAAATTAGATACGGAAAAATAAAACAGGCTCAAGAAAAACTGGAAGAATACCAAGAAATTTTGGCAAAAAACCAGAATGAAAAGTCTTTAATAAAAGAAGAAGTAACTTTAGGTGATATTGCGGAAGTGGTTGCAAAATGGACCGGTATTCCTGTAACAAAAATGATACAATCTGAACGTGAGAAGTTACTAAAATTAGAACACCAATTACACAAACGTGTTGTTGGGCAAGAAGAAGCAATTGTAGCCGTTTCTGATGCGGTAAGACGCTCTAGAGCTGGTTTGCAAAACCCAAATAAACCTATAGGAAGTTTCTTGTTTTTAGGAACCACAGGTGTTGGAAAAACAGAGCTGGCAAAAGCATTAGCAGCATATATGTTTGATGATGAAAATGCCATGACACGTATTGATATGAGTGAATATCAAGAACGCCATAGTGTGTCACGTTTGGTTGGAGCGCCTCCAGGATATGTTGGCTATGATGAAGGAGGTTTATTAACGGATGCTATTCATCAAAATCCTTATTGTATTTTGTTGTTAGATGAAATAGAAAAATCTCATCCAGATGTACATAATATACTGTTACAGGTAATGGATAATGGGTCCTTAACAGATTCTAATGGGCGAAAATCTAACTT
>JBMYWO010000139.1:0-4695 GCA_049607505.1 Polaribacter sp. | reverse complement strand
AACAATTACTTTATCACCTTTTAGATGACCTAAAATTTTGGCCGTTACTGCGGCTCCTTCTATAGCTGGGGCGCCAATAGTTACACTTCCTTTGTTATCCAATAAAAGAACATTATCAAAAATTACTTTTGATCCTTCTTTTTCTTGTAAACGGTGAACATATACTTTTTGGTCTTTTGCTACTTTAAATTGTTGCCCTGCTATCTCTACGATTGCGTACATACTTTTTGTTTTGCGTATTTATACTGATTTATAACACTTTCATTACTGAAAATTCGGGTGCAAATATACACTTTTTTCATAATTTAACAATGTAATTTGTAAGGAATAAATCTTAAAAAATTAACCTCATAAACTTAACAATTTTTAACACTATCTTTAAAGGAATCTTATTATTTTTGGCTTTCTTTTAAAAATGTTGTTCCTTTTTGTAACAAATTTAACAACAAAACGTCAAACTTTAAGATTAATTATTAACTAAATAAAAATCAATGAAAAAAAGTATTTTATCTCTTGCTTTCGCTATGTTGGTTGCATTTTCTATACATGCACAAAAAGTTGAATTTGAAGAGTACGATTTAAACAATGGAATGCACGTTATTTTGCATAAAGATAATTCTGCTCCAGTTGTAACAACTTCAGTAATGTATCACGTAGGTGCAAAAGATGAACAACCAGATAGAACTGGAATGGCTCACTTTTTTGAACATTTACTGTTTGAAGGTACAAAAAACATTAAAAAAGGTGAATGGTTTAAAATTGTTTCTTCTAACGGAGGAAGAAATAATGCAAACACTACGGATGACAGAACCTACTATTATGAAATTTTTCCTTCCAATAAATTAGAACTAGGTCTTTGGTTGGAATCTGAACGTTTGTTACATCCAATTATTGGGCAAGATGGTGTAGACACTCAAAATGAAGTAGTTAAGGAAGAAAAAAGATTGCGTGTGGACAACCAACCGTATTCTCGTTTTTTAGAGAATGTGAAGAAAAACATGTTTAAAAAACATCCTTATAAAGGAACTACTATTGGTAAAATGAAGCATTTAGATGATGCTACTTTAGAAGAATTTTTAGCTTTCAATAAAAAATTCTATGTTCCTAATAACGCTACTTTGGTTGTGGCTGGTGATATTGACATCAATACCACCAAAAAAATGATTCAAGATTATTTTGGACCTATTCCTAGAGGAGCAGAAATTGAGAGAAATTTCCCTAAAGAAGACCCGATTACAAGTCAAATAAATGCAAAGGGGTATGACCCAAATATTCAAATTCCAGCAATTATGGCTGCTTATAGAACACCTTCTATGAAAACTAGAGATTCTAGAGTATTGGACATGGTTTCTTCTTATTTAAGTTCTGGTAGAAGTTCTGTTTTATACAAAAAATTAGTTGACACTAAAAAAATGGCGTTGCAAGCAGGTGCCATTAATTTGAGCCAAGAAGATTACGGAACTTATATTTTGTTTGGTTTGCCACTAGGCGAAACAAAACTTGCTGATATTGTAAAAGAAATAGACGAAGAAATTGTAAAAATGCAAACAACTTTAATTTCTGAAAAAGCCTATCAAAAACTACAAAATAAATTTGAAAACAATTTTGTGAATTCAAATTCTAGTGTAGAAGGAGTTGCAAATTCTTTAGCACGCTACAATGTATTATTTGGTGATACCAATTTAATCAATACTGAAATAGATATTTATCGTTCCATTACTAGAGAAGAAATTAGAGATGTTGCCAAGAAATACTTAAACCCAAACCAACGATTAATTTTGGAATATCTTCCAGAAAAAAAATAAATCAAAAGACATGATAATTATGAAAACAAAAATTTTATCGTTAATAGCAATTGTAACTGTGTCTTTTGCTTTAAACGCACAAATAGATAGAAGTAAAATGCCAAAACCTGGACCAGATCCAGTAGTGAAATTGGGTAAGGCAGAAAAGTTTACCTTAAAAAACGGAATGACCGTCATTATGGTAGAAAACCATAAATTACCCAGAGCATCCGCTAACTTAACCATAGACAATAAACCTGTTTTTGAAGGTACTATTGCTGGAGTTTCTGGTATGATGGGAAGTCTTTTAGGACGTGGAACTTCTAACATTTCTAAAGACGATTTTAACGAAAAAGTAGATTATCTAGGAGCTAATCTTAATTTTAGAAGTTCTGGTGCGTATGCATCTTCATTAAAAAGATATTTTCCAGAAGTTTTAGGATTGATGGCAGATGGTGTTAAAAACTCTAAATTTACAAAAGAAGAGTTTGATAAGGAAGTAAAAGTAACTTTAGACGGAATAAAATCTGGAGAAAAAAGCGTTACTAATATTGCAAGACGAGTAGAAGATGTTTTAACGTATGGAAGAAATCATCCTTTTGGAGAATTTACAACCAAAGAATCTGTCAACAGAATTACGTTAGACGATGTAAAAAAATTCTACAAAACGTATTATAGACCTAATAATGCGTATTTAGTCATTGAAGGAGACATCAATCCTAAAGAAATTAAGAAAACTGTAAAAGAATTATTTGGCGATTGGAAAAAAGGAAAGATTCCTGTACAAAACATTTCAAAACCTACCAATGTTGAAACAACAGAAATTAACTTTGTAAATATGCCGAATGCGGTTCAATCAGAAATTGCCATTATTAACAATATCGATTTAAAGTTAGGCGACAAAGATTATTATGCTACTTTATTGGCTAACCAAATTTTAGGTGGTGGCGGAACTGCACGTTTATTCCAAAATTTACGTGAAGATAAAGGATATACCTATGGATCGTATTCTAGTGTAAGACAAAGTAGAGATGCTGCTACATTTAGAGCTACTGCTAGTGTCAGAAATATAGTAACAGATAGTTCTGTGGTAGAATTGCAAAAAGAAATCAATCAAATTAGATATCAAAAAGCATCCGCAGAAGAGCTGAAAAATGTAAAAGAAAAATACATTGGAAGTTTTGTAATGGATGTTCAAAAACCTAGAACGGCTGCTAATTATGCACTAAATATTGCTAGATATAATTTGCCAAAAGATTTTTATGCAAATTATATAGAAAACATCAATGCAGTAACTATAGATGATGTACAAAATGCTGCTATTAAGTATTTTAAAGGCGATAAAGCTAGAATTGTAATTACTGGAAAAGGTATTGAAGTTCTTGATAATCTGGAAAAAGGCGATTATGTAATTAAGTATTTTGACAAAGAAGGAAATGCTACTGATAAACCAGAAATGACCTTGCCTGTTCCTGAAGGAATGACGGCTGCCAACGTAGTTGACAAATATTTTGAAGCTATTGGAGGCAAAAATAAAGTTGCCGCAGTAAAATCTGTGATGATGGTTTCTGGAGCAAAAGTTCAAGGGATTGATGTAACATTGACAATGAAATCTGCTGCACCTAATAAATCTTCTTTAGTAGTTATGGGTATGGGACAAGTATTTCAAAAAGTAATTTTTGATGGCGAAAAAGGATATCAAGAAGCTAGAGGTCAACGTAAAGATACAGAAGGAGAAGAATTAGCAAAGGCAAAGGCAACAAAAGCTCCTTTTAGCGATGAAGCCTATAAATCAGGGAAATTAGTGCGCATTGAACCTTTAGAGGGTAAAAATGCGTATGTAATAGAGTATCGAGGAGAAGAAATTTTTTATGATATGGAAAGTGGTTTAAAAGTAAAATCCATAACAACAGTAAAAGGACCACAAGGCGAAGTAAAAGTTCCAACTACCTATTCTGATTACAAAGAAGTGAATGGAATTAAATTTCCTCATAAAATGGGTCAGAAAATGGGACCAATGGATTTGAGTTTTGAAATCACTGAAATTAAAATTAACGAAGGTGTTTCTGACGAAGATTTTAAATAGGTTTTTTTAGAAGAGAGAGAGAAAAGAAAATAGAGAATAGAGAATAGAAAATAGATAAAAAGAGTTGAGATTAAAATCTTGGCTCTTTTTTATGTTTGGATAATTTCTTTGTCTTTTTTTTGCGGTTATTTCTTTTAACGAAAAATTTGTAGAGTTGTATATTTGTAGGAATTTTTTTCACTAAAGAAATTACCAAAAGAACTAAATGAGAGTTTATCAAGAGGTAAGAATTAAACTTTCATCTATAAAATGAAATAACAATGATTATAGCACCAAGAACAAGAGGATTTATATGTTTGACAGCGCATCCAACAGGATGTGAACAAAATGTAATCAATCAAATAGAATATGTAAAATCTAAAGGCAAAATAGACGGAGCAAAAAAAGTATTAGTTATTGGAGCATCAACAGGATTTGGATTGGCCTCAAGAATTAGCAGTGCTTTTGGTTGTGATGCCGCTACTATTGGTGTCTTTTTTGACAAACCTGCGAAACCAAAAAAAACAGGTTCAGCGGGTTATTACAATACAGCTGCCTTTGAAAAACACGCACACAAAGCGGGTTTGTATGCAAAAAGTATTAATGGTGATGCGTTTTCAAATGAAATTAAACGTGAAACATTAGACCTTATCAAAAAAGATTTAGGACAGGTAGATTTGGTCATTTATAGTTTGGCATCACCCGTAAGAACGCATCCAGAAACAGGTGTACGCCATAAATCAGTATTAAAACCTATTGGAGGTGTTTTTTCCAATAAAACGGTTGATTTTCATACGGGAAATATTTCAGAAATTTCTATCAATCCCGCAGCGGGAGACGATATTT
>JBMYWO010000138.1:0-4705 GCA_049607505.1 Polaribacter sp. | reverse complement strand
ACAGTAGCTATTATAAAAAGTGATGTACAAAACAATCAAGTTGCAGATGCCCAAGCGGTCTATAATAATGCGGTAACCAATGCTTCTGCGAATGCGTCAACATTGCAGCAAATACAAACAAAAATAAATCAGGCTCAAGAGCAGTTAGTTTTAGATAAAGTTAATTATGAGCGTTATAAGGGTTTACGTGCAAAAAATTCGGTATCACAATTGGATTTTGAAAAAGCCGAATTGCAATACAAAGCATCACAAAACAACCTTTTAGGATTACAAGACAGTTACAAGACAACCGCATCTGATTTAAAACTAAATGAAAAACGTAGCTTGATGCAAGTCAATACGCAGAATGCTATTTTAGATGATTATAAACTAAATTCATCTATTTCTGGAACGGTTATCAATGTATTTAAAAAACAAGGCGAACTCATTAGAAGAGGCGAAGCTGTTGCCGAAATTGGAAGTGGTGCATTTATCATCAAACTATTTGTTGCGGAAGACGATATTAAAAAAGTAAATAGTAATCAGGCAGTTTCGGTGCATTTAAACACCAATCCTAATGAGACGTTTAAAGCAAAAATTTCAAAAATTTATCCTTCATTTAACACCACAGAACAATCGTATGTGGTAGAAGCACAGTTTGACCAAGTACCCAATAAAATATTTTCAGGTTCTCAACTACAAGCAAATATTGAAACTGGCAGTAGTAAAAATGTATTGGTTATTCCAACTGCATATCTTATAAGAGAAAATTATGTAATCCTTGAAAATGATGAAGAAAGAACCATAAAAATAGGAAGAAGAAATAGTGATTGGACTGAAGTAATTTCAGGGATTTCAGAAGAAGACATCATTGTAAAATCAAAAATATAAACGATGAATACCAATCAGAAAATTGCAAAAGTACATCTAACCTCAAGATTTCGACAACTACTTGTAGCTATATTAAGTGTAAGCTTTGGTATTTCAATGTACATAGCGATGAACAGTTTTATGGCAGGTGTAAATAATATTCAAACGGAAATTACTTTCACTTCAATGTCGCATATTAAAATTTACAATGATTTATCGGAAGATATAACACCAATAATATCAAAACCAAAGGATAGTAATACGATTTTAATGGTCAATAATGCCCGAAATATTCAATATACACAAGGCATTAAAAATGCAGATGTTATTAAAAATGAATTGTTGAATATGCCTGAAATTAATGGTGTTGCACTACAACTCAATGAAAAAGTTTTTATTAGAAATGGAGTTTCAAATACAAGTGCATCGCTTTCTGGTATTGAAACAGTTAATGAAAACGAACTTTTTGAAACTGCGAAATATATTGTAGAAGGTAATTTAAGTGAATTAGATAAACGGTCTGATGGTATTATTTTGGGTGTTGGATTGGCACAAACCATTGGCGTAAAAACAGGTAATACCATTTCAGTTTCAACTTCCGAAGGAGTATCTAAAACCTTTAAAATCATAGGGTTGTTAGAATCTGGCTCTAAAGGCACAGATAAAACGAGCGCCTTAATTTCCATTCAAACCGCAAGACAATTGTTTTCTAAAAACAAAAGTTATGCAACTGATGTTTTGGTAAATACCTATGATTATAATAATGCCAAAACCGTTGCAGAAAAAGTACGCAAACTTACAGACTATAAAGTTGAGTCTTGGCAAGAAGGAAACGACCAGCTTGTGTCTTCAAGTTTATTGAGAGATATACTGGCAATAGCCGTTTCGCTAACCATACTTATTGTCGCAGGGTTTGGAATTTACAATATTATGAATATGACCGTCAACGAAAAAATCAAAGAAATAGCCATCTTAAAAGCAATGGGATTCAATGGAAAAGATGTCATTGAAATTTTTCTAACGCAATCGGTAGCTATAGGTTTAATAGGTGGATTTGTAGGTTTATTTTTAGGAAATGTTATTGTACAAATGCTAGACATTGTACCGTTTAAAATTGCTTCACACAACACATTACCTGTTGTATATAATGTAAAGGATTACATATTGGCATTTTCCTTTGGTGCAATTATCACGTTAATAGCAGGATATCTTCCTTCTCGAAAAGCATCAAAAGTAGATCCAGTTGAAATATTAAGAGGTTAAAAACAACAACATATGAATGCAATTTCTATACAAAATATAAACAAACATTTTTACGATCCAGTAGAATTTCAAGTATTAAAAGACATTTCTTTTGATGTGAAAAAAGGAGAATTTGTATCCATTATCGGAAAATCGGGTTCAGGTAAATCTACCTTACTGTATCTGCTATCTACAATGGATACAAAATACAACGGAAACATTGCTATTAATGGCACGCAGGTTACTGGTTTATCACAAAATGAACTGGCAAAGTTTAGAAACGAGCAAATCGGATTTGTTTTTCAGTTTCACTTTTTACTACCAGAATTTACCGTTTTAGACAACGTAATGTTACCAGCTTTAAAGCTGAATAAAAGACCTAAAGATGAAATTGAAGCAGAAGCTATTGAATCGCTTCATTTATTAGGCTTAAAAGGAAATGAACTCAAAAAAGCCTCTAAAATATCAGGTGGACAACAACAACGAGTTGCTATTGCAAGAGCATTGATTAATTCGCCATCCATTATTATGGGTGATGAACCCACAGGAAACCTCGATTCTAAAAATACAAATATTGTTTTTGATGTGTTTAAAGAATTGGCAAAAGAACGCCGGCAAACCATTATAGCTGTTACTCACGATGATGAATTTGCAGCCAATTGCGACCGTATTATCGAACTATCTGACGGGAAATTAATCAGTCAATAGTCACAAAAAATCAATAAATAAAAACATAATAAAATGAAAAAATTAAGAAATGTAGTTGTACTAATAGCTATCAGTCTATTTAGCTTAAACAGTTTTGCACAATCCGATATAGCAGGTAAGTATGTTGTAGGCGAACAAAACACAATTGTAAAAATTGAACCACAAGAGGATGTCTTTTTAGGAAAAATTACATCCTCTGATAATCCTAAAGCTAAAATTGGAAAACTGATGGTTAAAGATCTAAAGGAAAAGAAAGGAAAATGGAAAGGAAAAGTATATTCCCCAAAACGTAAAGAATGGTTTGATGCAGAATTTATTCCAAAGAAAAATACGCTTGATGTTAAAATAAAAGTAGGCTTTTTTAGCAAAACAATGAAATGGACAAGAAAATAATTATGCTATATTTTAATTTAAATACAGCGAAGCAAAAAGCAAGTGTTGGTATATTTTTCCTCTTTATTTTTCTGAAAACAAGTTATGCACAGGACTTTAAATTAGCGGGAATTCAATATAATAATTATCAGAAATCAGAAATAAAAAATGATTCAGGAAATCAAGAAATCTCATTTCAGGAGTTCGGTGCTTTTGTAAACTTTCCGAAGAAATTAAAAAACGACAAAACCGTTTTGGTTAATCGGTTTGGTTATGGTTTTGTGGAAGCGTCATTAGATAATTCGTTGTTTTCGTCTAACGAAAGCGAAAAAAAGTTACAAACGTTTTATTACCAAGTAACTTTATTTCATCAATGGAATGAAAAATGGAATCTTGCTGTTAATTTAACACCAACATTAGCATCAGATTTTAAGGCAAAATTAAATTCAGATGATTTTATCTTTCAAGGAGCAGTTACAGCTACAAAAAAAATTAGTTCAACATTTAAACTTGGAGGTGGTTTAGCATATAGTGCACGTTTGGGAAATCCGCAATTAATTCCATTAGTCAATCTGCATTATAAAAATAACAAACACCAAGTAAATGCAATATTGCCTATTAAAGCAAAATACACCTATTCATTATTACCAAGTGATAAATTAGAATTGGGCGTAAAATATAATCTTAACGGAGGAAATTTTAATGTACATTCTGAAGATAATAGTATTGATAAAACAAACTATTCGAGAATAAATTTTGGCGTATTAGCCAATTATCAACTCACTAAATTACTTCGTTTAGAAGCTTTTGGAGGCTTAAGTGCTGGTAGAAATTATAGTTTGATTGATGCAAATGATACTGCGTATGATTTTGATTCTGAATCAGCACCATTTTTTAGTGTGGGCATTGTGTTGGTTCCACCAAAAAGAAAATAATAGCGTTAATTTTAATTTAATATATTACTATCTGTAATTTACTGTAATTAGAAATGTTAAAAAATAGTAGAAATACTGTAATTAGAATTGTTTTGGTGTCGTTGTATGCTATTGCTGTAATGCGATTAGTTAGCTTAGGTATGCCTGAAAACGCTGAATTTCAATTGCAAATTCCAAAAGGATTGTTTTTGTTTTTTTACCTGCTGTTTTTCAATTTGAATGTGGAAGGTAGCTTATTTTTTGACCGTTATTTGAATAAAAAACATCCTTGGTATTCCAACCCACAAAAAAGACTTTTTATTCAAATAGGCGTTATTATATTATGGACATTTATATCCATAGGGATACCGTTTACTGCTTGGTATTTTATTAACGGTCAGTCCTTAATTTATCCGAAAGCACCTGTTATTATATTTATATGTTCCATTGTTTTTTTAATTGGTTTTATTAGTATTTCCATAGCTATAAACTTCTTTACCCAATGGAAAGATTCTTTACTGAATGCGGAACATTACAAAAAGGAAAAACTCAAAGCAGATTATAGAGTGTTGCAAAATCAGGTAAATCCTCATTTTTTGTTTAATAGCTTAAATGTGTTG
>JBMYWO010000137.1:0-4705 GCA_049607505.1 Polaribacter sp. | reverse complement strand
TGGGTCAGACCAAAGGTTTAAAAAACTTAGATGTTAAAGCCAAAAAAGAAGCTATTGAAGCTGATTTTACCAATTGGGTAAACGCTGATGAGGCTCGAAAAGCAAAATATGGAGAAGCTCTTGACCTAATCAAAAAATCGTATGAACTTTCTGATCCTTTTGTAAAAGCTGAATTGTATTCGAGAGAAGCTGCACTTACGGCATCTGATGTGGTGTTGTTTGCTTTGAGAAGTAGTTTTATGTTCGATAAAGTACTCGACGAAAACACAAAAGCGGAACATCTACCGATGTATAAAAATGCTTTAAAAGAATCTGCCGAAGCCCATTTTAAAGATTATAACAAAGCTGCCGACATGGAAGTTTTCTATAAATTAATGGCAAAATACGACAAAGATATTTCTGATAATGACCTAAAGCCAGAGTTCTTTTCTAAAGTCAAAAAAGGCGATTTTAAAGCCTTTGCTAAAAAGGCGTATAGTAAGTCTATCTTTGTTGATGAATCGAAATTTAATGCCTTTTTGGAGAATCCAAGTGAAAAAGCATTAAAAAAAGATCCATTATTTGCTGTTCAAAAGACGGTTTATGAGCTTTATCAAAAGATTGGCGCTCAAGTAGAAAACGCCAACAACACCTCGGCAAAAGGAAATCGCTTGTTTGTTGATGGACTCCGAAAAATGAATCCATCGAAATTCTATTATCCAAATGCTAACTTCACCATGCGATGTACCTATGGAACCGTTGGTGGTTATGAGCCTCAAGATGGTGCTTACTATGACTATTTCACAACTCTAAATGGTGTGATGCAAAAAATGGATAATGATAATCCAGAGTTTGTCGTTCCAGATAAATTAGTTGAGTTATACAAAAACAAAGATTATGGTCAATATGCCGATGAAGATGGCGAATTGCGTGTTTGTTTTATTTCGAATAACGATATTACCGGAGGAAACTCAGGTTCGCCCGTTATCAACGCAGATGGCCATCTGATTGGTTGTGCTTTTGATGGAAACTGGGAAGCGATGAGCGGCGATATTGCCTTCGAAGACAAATTACAACGTACCATTTCAGTAGATATTCGCTATGTATTGTTTGTGATCGACAAACTTTCTGGCGCAAAACATATTGTTGATGAAATGACTTTGGTTAAGTAAAGAAATTCTTCAAAACAAAAGCCATAGCTGAATGTAATAGTTTAGTTATGGCTTTTTTTATTGAAAAGAGATTTGCAGACTTTTTTCTATTTTGATTCTTTTAAATCATTTTTTTTAAGGATAACAGGTGTTATTAAGAATTGAAACTGACACCAAAATTAGTGATTTTTCATACCTTTGCAACTCAATGAGTATTAACAACAACATAGAACGTTTAAGGAGTTTATCTCAACTATTTTCAACTGCCAATTTTAATAAAATTGTTAGAAAAAAGGATTATGTTAATACTTTTGAAAGAATTCAAAAACACACTGCACCCTCACTTCAACGTTCAAATTTAGAATTATTCAATGCCATTTACAATGAACTTCTACAATCTTATCGAAGTGAATATATCTATAAAAATACTTTAATAAACAAAAAATTAATAAAAGATTATAGCCTCAAAACTACGGTAGCGTTAAATGAATTTAAAATTGGTAATTCAATTGCTGATTTTGTATTACTCAATGGTGTAGCAAGAATATTTGAAATTAAGACAGAACTTGATGGTCTTGATAAGTTAGAAAAACAAATTGCAGATTATTATTCATTTGCAACAGAGGTATATATTGTTACAAGTTCAAAGCATATTAAAAAATTAATAGAATTATATCAAGGAACAGATGTTGGAATAATTGAACTAACAAAAAAAAACAGTTTAAAAGAAATCAAATCTGCTAGATCTAATTCTAATTTTTTAGACCATTCTACAATCTTCAAATCTTTAAGAAAAACTGAATACACAAAAGTTTTGGAGAAAAATTCGATTAAAATTCCTAATGTGCCAAATACGTTATATTTCAAAGAATGTTTACATCTGGCTAAAAACATTGATATTCTTAAGTTTCAAAAATCTGCGATTAAAGAATTGAAAACTAGAAATATAAAAAATCCAGATTTATTACAAGACGAAAGAATACCTAACTATTTAAAACATATTTGCTATTCTCTAAATTTTTCTAAACTAGAATATGAGGAATTGAACTCTTTTCTAAATAAACCAAGCAAATTATGTATTTCCCATATCTAAGAGGTAAACAGTTTGAGCTAATTGCTCTAAGAGAATTAAGTGGTTTTATGTCTTCCAGAAGAGCTAAACTTTCGCCAGTAATTGAACCCGTTAAAGATTCTAGTACCTTAAAAAGCACATTAAAGGAGTTGGCAGAGAAAAATATAAACTTCAATTTTGTTATAAACCCAAGAGTTGGAAATTTTCAAAATTTATACACGGAACTTTTAGAAGTTTTAAAAGAAAATTTAAGTGATTATTCAAATTTTCAACTAAGTATAATCATAGATAAAAAAACTCAACAAGGTATTCAAGAATTATTAGCATTCACAAATAGTATAGACATTAATCATAAGGGATATACCTTAATTCACACCTCAGAAATTGAAAAAAGCTACATTGACCAATTAAATTCCAATTTAGATATTAAATATAATCTGATTTATTTTTCTAAAACTAGCAGAAGATATTACAGAGAATTTAATCAAGAAACACGTGTTAGTTTAGATGACTATTTTAGAAAACTAGATAGAAATGCCGATTATCTTCAAGTGCCTGTAAGTGATTTTTCAGAAGAATATAAATATTATAATGTTGATAATTTTGTGGGCTTTAGTGATTTTCTTACAATAGGAGATATTTATTCAGAATCAGGTTTTTTACCTAGAGCAGTTGCAATTCACTTATCTTATATAGAAAACGATAAAATAAAAATAAGACATTTCACTTCTGACTCTAATCAGGATTCATCCGATATTGGAGGTAAATTTGCAGAAGCTTTACAAAAATTAGTAGATTGGTGTAATGCCAAGGATATTACAGAGACAAAAGGCATTGAAATGTTTAAAGACCTTCATAACAGAGGGCATTTCCCTGGCTTAGGCAGTATAAAAAAAATATCTACAATCAATCATATTGAATTGATAGCAAATAATATATAAATATGAATTGTTGTATAAATTGTTTTACAAGTTCGTATTTGACAAATATTATTCAATCGAACAAAGAAAAAGGAGATTGTGATTTTTGTGGTACAGAAAATACAAATGTATATTTAGCCAAGAAACTATTGCCCTTTTTTCGAAACATATTTAATCTCTATAAAGCTGATAAAAATTCTAAACTTTCGCTTTGGGATTCTATCAACAAGGATTTTGATATTATTGAAAGTAATTGTTTAAAAAACAGCGAATCTCTTTTTAAAGCTATTGCTCATTCTGAATATGAAGAGTTTTCTAATCTTTTTGAAAACAATGTGTCTCTAGAGTCTAAAGAGTTTTTAGATACTAAATCAAATGAAGTCCAAAGTGTTTGGGATAGGTTCAAAGCAGAAATTAAACATAAAAATAGATTTCACATAAGCGCGAACAATTTAATTGATTTAAAAGTATTAGAAACTTTTTTTAAAGGTGAATCTTTTAAAAAGACCATTAAGAAAGGAGAACGTTTTTATAGATGCAGAATTTCAAATAAAACAGGATTTAAAAATGAGGAAATGTGGAATCCAGAAAACAAATTTGCTTCTAGTGGAAGAGCCAATCCTAAAGGAATATCCTATTTATATTTAGGAAGCCGTATAGAAACAACTTTTTATGAGTCTAGAGCTAGTTTATTTGATTATGCAAGTGTAGCTGAGTTTCGATTAAAAGATGATATAGAAATCCTTGATTTAAGGAATCCTGAATATGACATAATTAGTTGGTCTGAGGATGATATTATTGATGTATTTTTAACTTATGCTGCTTTTATTAAAACTTTACAGGAAGAAATTTCTTTGCCAATCAGAAAACAAGATAAAGATTTAGACTATATACCAACTCAATATATTTCAGAGTTTATAAAATCTCTTGGTTTTGATGGAGTGGAATACCAAAGCTCTTTAGATAAAAAAGGTTATAATTTAGCTATTTTCAACCCTGACAAATTTGAATGTGTAGAAACCAAAGTTTATGACATACATAATATTAGACTAGACTATGAAGAGATTAGAAAATAATAACTCGTCAACAGCATATTGGAAATTTATCCAAAAATAAAACCCAAAATGGCTCAACACACATCAACTATGCAGGTATTTTCCGACAAAGCCAGCTTACAAAAGCACGTTGCCGAACTCAAAGCAAACCAATTGACCATTGGTTTTGTGCCCACCATGGGTGCGCTCCACGAAGGGCATTTGTCTTTGGTTACTAAAGGTTTGGAGGCTTGCGATAAGCTCATTGTTAGTATTTTTGTGAACCCAACTCAGTTTAATGAAAAAGCTGATTTGGATGCCTATCCACGGCAAGTTGAAAAAGATTTGGATGTATTGAAAATCCACAGTGAAAAACTGCTGATTTACACGCCATCGGTTAGTGAAATGTATCCAGATGGACAGCAAATAGAATCTGTTGATTTTGGTTTATTGACCTCAACCATGGAAGGGAAGTTCCGACCAGGACATTTTGATGGCATGGTCGATATTGTCCGTCGATTGTTTGACCACAGCCAAGCTGATATTGCT
>JBMYWO010000136.1:0-4739 GCA_049607505.1 Polaribacter sp. | reverse complement strand
TATTGAACCTGCTTTTGCGATTGCATTAAATTCTGATAATTCTTTATACAATAAGGCTTTTGAAAAAAACATTGTCATTGTTACGCCTACTACTTTATTAGCCACATTAAGAACTATTGATACGATGTGGAATAATGAAAAACAACAACGTAATGCTATTGAAATTGCACGACAAGCAGGTGCTTTGTATGATAAATTTGATGGTTTATTGAAAGATTTAATTGGTGTTGGTAAAAAAATAGATGCTTCAAAAACTGACTATAATGCAGCTATGAATAAGCTTTTTGAAGGAAAGGGAAACTTAATTAACAGTGTTGAAAAATTAAAGAAAATGGGGGCTAAAGCCAAAAAAGCAATTCCAGAAAATATTATTGAAAGAGCTTTGGAGGATTAAAACGTATTCTTGATAAAACTTTTAATGATACGCCAAAAGACATATAATAGTAGTAAATTTGTATTGACAATTTTCTAAAGGTTACTGAAAAATCAATCTTTGAATACACTTTTTACATATCCATTTGTTTTACTGGTTCGTTTTTATCAAACAGCCATTTCGCCATATATACCAAGTACATGCAGATATAGCCCCACATGTTCACAGTATGCTATTGAAGCATTACAGAAACACGGTTTATTTTTTGGTGGTTGGTTGGCAACAAAAAGAATATGTAGTTGCCATCCTTGGGGTGGAAGTGGTTATGACCCAGTGCCAGAAAAGAAATAAATAAAAATATATGAATTTTTTATCCATAGTTTGGGATCCGTCAGTAGGAATAGATTTAGGCTTTTTTACTATACGATGGTATAGTTTAATGTTTGTAGTCGCTTTTTTGTTGGGTTTATACCTTATGAAAAAAATCTATATAGAAGATAAAATTCCTGTACAAAAACTAGACCCTTTATTTATGTACACCTTTATCTCTATGTTAGTAGGGATGCGTTTAGGCGATGTGTTTTTTTATAGTTGGGATTATTACCAAAATCACTTATTAGAAATCATTTTGCCTTTTAAAAAATTGACAGATGGCTCTTGGAAATTTACAGGATTTACAGGATTTGCAAGCCACGGAGCAGCAGTTGCTATTATTTTGACAATGTACTTTTATGCAAAAAAACACTTGCAAAAAAGTTGGTTATTTATTTTAGATAGATTGATAATAATGGCAGCATTAGCCAGTTTTTTTATCCGTTTAGGAAATTTTTTTAACTCTGAAATCTATGGAAAAGAAACAGGTTCTAGTTTTGGAGTTATTTTTAAAGCCGCAGGCGAAACCGTTCCTAGACATCCTACACAATTATATGAAGCATTTAGTTATTTAATCTTGTTTTTTATTCTATGGCGTATCTATTGGAAAACCGATAAAAAACAACATGAAGGATATCTATTTGGACTCTTTATGGTGGTTTTATGGTCTCTGCGTTTCTTTATAGAATTTTTAAAAGAAGCCCAAGTAGATGGAAGAGAAGATTGGGTTTTTAATGCTTTGAATACAGGACAGGTATTAAGCATTCCTTTAATATTAGTTGGAGTTTGGTTGATGTTTAGGCGTTAATCACTTCCTAACTCCCAACTTACCGTATAAAAACCAATTCATTTCCAGAAGACATTTCTTCAGAAAAACCGTATTTATCTATGTTGAAACCTTTTAGTTGTTCTATGGTTTTAACATTATGATCAATAATATAACGTACCATAAGTCCACGTGCTTTTTTTGCAAAAGTCATAATCGTTTTATAGTTTCCGTTTTTAAAATCTTTAAAAACTGGAGTAATCATTGGCACTTTTAATACTTTTTGATTTACGGCTTTAAAATATTCTGAACTTGCTAAATTTATAAATAATGCATCATCATCCATTTCTTCATTTAAAGCATGGGCAAGCGTATCTCCCCAAAATTTATATAAATTTTCTGTCCGACCAACCTTTAAACGTGTTCCCATTTCTAAACGATACGGCTGCATTAAATCTAACGGTTTTAGCAAACCGTATAAACCTGATAAAATGCGTAAACGCTCTTGTAGCATAGGGAGCTTTTTTTCCTCTAAAGAATTGATACCAATTCCTCTATACACTTCCCCTGTAAACGCATAAATAGCTTGTTTTGCATTTTCTAAACGAAATGGAGGTTGCCAAGTTTGATTGCGATCGTAATTTAAAAAAGCCAAATCTTTAGAAATAGACATCATTTCTGATAATTTTTTCCTTGAAATTGTTTTTAGCTTTTTATTCAACTTTATAGATTGTTCTAAAAATTGAGGTTGTGTATGCAAACTTGTTTTTGCCTTGTTTTCAAAATCTAAAGACTTTGCTGGAGATATAATGATTTTCATTTAATGTTGAATTGTGTAACTCAAGTTTCGCAGGTTTCAATCCCCTGATAAACAAAGGATAAAAAAACAAAAAAAGTAGCATTTTGTTTGTTTAATGTATTAAATATTAGCCCCTATGTTTGTAATCTGTAGTACGCAAGCAACCCTCTATCTTTGTTGCTTCACATTTAACAGATTATAGGATGAACAAAGATAAACAATTAGATTATTCAGGTCAAAACATTTATATTGGACTTGATACCCATTTAAAAAATTGGAAAACAACGATTCGTGTAGGAGATACATTTTTCAAAACATTTTCACAAAATCCAGAGGCAAGTATTCTGTCAAACTATGGGTCACATTTATTTCTTGGGGATTAGGCAAATAATTTATGTAATCTAAAGAGGAAAAAAGATGTATCAGTAACCCCTCTAAGATTAGCTCTAAAGAGTTCTATTTTGGCATTAAAAGATTCGGCATTTGCATTGGTATTTCTATTATTAAAAAAGTTAAGGATGTTTTCAAAGTTAGCTTTTACAGTATTTGCAGTGGTATAAAATGTTTCTAATTTCTCTTAAAAAGTATCTTCAATCCATTTTTCAAAACGCTCTTTAGCCATTACTTTATCTGTATTTTCATAGATGTTTCTAAATTCAAGGGTGTGCTTATAAGCGGTTTCTATATCCAACTCCCCGCTCCCCGCTTCCAACTCCTCACACACCAACTATTTAGTAAACAACAACTCTCTATATTTTGCCAATGGCCAAAGCTCATCATCTACCATCATTTCAAGTTTATCACAATGATAGCGAATTTTTTCAAAATAAGGTTTTACTTTATTGCAATATGCATCCGCAGATTTCTGACCCTCTAATTTATTGGCTTCTTTTCGCTGTTCAGTCATTTCTTCCACTTTACAATTGATTTCAGCAATATGAAGAGAAATTTTTTCGATTAAATCAATTTGTTCTTTTGCATGCTTTTTAAAATCGTCACCAAAAATATTTTTTAATCCACTTACATTTTCTATCAATGTATTTTGATATCTAATCGCAGTAGGAATTACATGATTTCTAGAAATATCACCTAAAACACGTCCTTCTATTTGAATTCTAAGGATGTATTCTTCTAGCTCAATTTCATGGCGTGCTTCTACTTCTATATTGCTCATCACATTCATTTCCTTAAAAAGGTCAATTGATTTTTTAGAAATTTTTGCTTTCAACGCCTCTGGAGTGGTTTTATGATTGCTCAATCCACGTTTTGCAGCTTCTTTTTCCCATTCAATGCCATAACCATTTCCTTCAAAACGAATCTTTTTTGAGGCTTTGATATATTCTCTCAAAACATTAAAAACAGCTTCATCTTTCTTTAGGTTTTTAGTTTCGATGAGTTTATCAACTTCCACTTTAAAATCTTTTAATTGTTTGGCAATAATTGTATTTAAAGTAGTCATAGAGCCTGCACAATTAGCCCAAGAACCCACCGCTCTTAATTCAAATTTATTTCCTGTAAACGCAAATGGCGATGTTCTATTTCTATCAGTATTGTCTAATAAAATCTCAGGTATTTTGCCAACAATATTCAATTTTAAATCGGTTTTTTCTTGAGGCGATAATTTTCCTTTCGTTACATTTTCTAACTCGTCTAAAACTGCGGATAATTGCGAACCTATAAATACTGAAATAATAGCAGGCGGTGCTTCATTTGCTCCCAAACGGTGGTCGTTACTTGCAGAAGCAATGGAGGCCCTAATCAATTCTTCATAATCATGAACCGCTTTTATGGTATTGACAAAAAAGGTTAAAAACTGAAGATTTTTCATCGGTGTTTTTCCCGGGCTTAACAAGTTTACGCCTGTATTTGTTGCCAAAGACCAGTTGTTGTGTTTTCCAGAACCGTTAATTCCTGCAAACGGTTTTTCATGAAATAATACTTTAAAATGATGGCGTGCTGCAATTTTATCCATCACATCCATTAATAATGAATTGTGATCTACGGCTAAATTTGCTTCTTCAAAAATGGGTGCTAATTCATATTGATTAGGCGCAACTTCATTATGACGTGTCTTTACAGGAATTCCCAACAACATACATTCTTGTTCTAAATCTCGCATAAAACTCATCACTCTATTAGGTATTGACCCAAAATAATGATCATCCAATTGCTGTCCTTTTGCAGAGGAATGACCTAATAAAGTTCTTCCTGTCAAATTAATATCGGATCTGGAAGTAGCCAAAGCATTATCTATCAAAAAATATTCTTGCTCCCAACCTAAAGAAGCATTTACTTTGGTTACATTTTTATCAAAATATTTACAGATGGCAGTTGCGTGTGTGTCCATAGCCTGTAATGCCCTTAATAAAGGTGCTTTATTGTCTAAAGCCTCGCCTGTATATGCAACAAATATTGTAGGTATGCATAAA
>JBMYWO010000135.1:0-4873 GCA_049607505.1 Polaribacter sp. | reverse complement strand
TCGTGAAAATATCTTAATTCGCCATCGTGTAAGCCAGACCAATCGCCTTGAATGAATTTGGTATTGATTTCTGGAAACCAAAAATCAATAAAATGCAATACCATAAAGGCTAAAATTGCCAAACCACTCCATATCATATTTCTACTCATCCAAGTAGAATTTGCGCTTCCATTATTTTTGGCATAACTCACTTTTCTTGCATTCCAATTTTTGAATTCTAAAATGAAACCCATTACAAAATGAAAAACCACTCCAAAAATTAAAACGGGTTGTAATACAAATTGTACTAATGAATTTGTTCCCATAAAATGGGATAAACTGTTAAATGTTTTGCCATCATCTGGAAAAATAGAAGTGATGTTGATGGCAAAATGTTGTAATAAGAAGAACATTAGGAAGAATGCAGAGAGTGCCATTGCATATTTTCTTCCGATAGAAGATGTGAAAAATCCGCTCATTATTTTATGGTTAAAAGTATTGTCATACAAAGGTAACGCTTGTTGTTTGTTCTAACAAATTTATAATTGAGTTCGTTTTTAGCAATGATGAGAAGCCTCTAATTTTAAATTGTATAATAATGTTGAAAATGTAAATTAAGGGTTGGGTTTTAAACAACATAAAACCAATATCTTATGATTTTTTCAATTCTTGATTTACAGTATAGCTTATTCTTTGTCATGTACTTAGCAAAACATTATAAGTTTTATAAGTTTTTCACGACATTTACACACTGAATAAAATTTAAAACTCGTAACTAATAATTCGTAAATAGTAACTCATAAATCGTAATTATTCACATGAAACCAAGCATCCCAAAAGGAACAAGAGATTTTTCGCCCACAGAAGTTGCCAATCGTACTTATATTATCAATACGATTAAAACCGCTTTTGAAACCTTTGGATTTCAGCCGATTGAAACCCCAAGTTTTGAAAATTCTTCTACGCTTATGGGAAAATATGGTGAAGAAGGGGATAGATTGATTTTTAAGATTTTAAATTCTGGGGATTATTTTAGAAAGTTTACTGATACTTTAGCGTATATTATTCCTCTTTTGTTAATAGATTTTTCTGATTGGAAAAAGGTTTCAAAAGAAAAAAATACTCCAACTAATAAGAAAACATTTTTGGAAATATTTAATAAGTTTTCAAAAAAAATGAAAGAGCAGAACAATAAAGTTTTCTTAATAGAAAAGGTTCCTGAAATTAAAAATTTTGTTCTAGATATAATTGAAATAATAGATAAGAATTATTCAGAATTTGAAAATTTTGGTAATCTAGTTGATAGTAGAATTGAATTAGCTACAGCAGTTATTTATTCAGATTTTTATTTTAGAATTAATCCTAAAATTTTAACAAGTTATATTTCAGAAAAAGCCCTACGTTACGACCTCACAGTTCCTTTCGCACGCTATGTTGTACAACACCAAAATGATATTACATTCCCTTTTAAGCGTTATCAAATACAACCTGTTTGGCGAGCAGACAGACCACAAAAGGGGCGTTTTAGAGAGTTTTTTCAATGTGATGCAGATGTGGTTGGAAGCAAATCACTTTGGCAAGAAGTAGAATTTATACAATTGTATGATGCAGTTTTTACCAAATTAGGTTTAGCAGATACCGCTATAAAAATCAACAATAGAAAAATATTATCAGGAATTGCAGAAGTCATTGGCGCACAAGACAAACTCATTGATTTTACTGTGGCTTTAGACAAATTAGACAAAATAGGAAAAGACGGGGTGGCCAAAGAAATGTTGTCCAAAGGAATTACAGAAAATGCCATTGAAAAAGTACAACCTTTATTTGAATTTTCTGGTTCTAATTTAGAAAAATTAACTTCTTTAGAAACGCTATTGTCATCATCAGAAGAAGGAAAAAGTGGCGTAGAAGAATTGCGTTTTATCATCAATTCAATTACTGAATTAGGTTTAGAAACTGCCCATTTAGAAGTAGATGTAAGGTTGGCAAGAGGTTTAAATTATTATACAGGAGCAATTTTTGAAGTTGCTGCGCCAAAAAGTGTAAAAATGGGTTCTATTGGGGGAGGTGGAAGATATGACGATTTAACAGGAATTTTTGGTTTAAAAGATGTTTCTGGCGTTGGAATTTCATTTGGATTAGACAGAATTTATTTGGTTTTAGAAGAATTAGGTTTGTTTAAAGAAGTCGAATTGCCAAAACCAAAAGTTGTTTTTTTAAACTTTGATGTTTCTACGAATATGGCAAAAATGAAAGCCATAAAAGAATTACGAGAAAAAGGTATCAAATGTGAAATATATCCTGATGTGGGTGAAAGTAATAAGCAACAAAAACGACAATGGAAGTATGCTACAAATAGAAAAATAGACTTTGTAGTTTCTAAAGTAGAAGGTGATGTTTTTACCCTAAAAAATATGAACAATTTTGAGCAATCAGAATGTTCATTGAATGAATTGATAGAAAAGTTAACTTAGTTTTTAAAAAACGAATTGCCACACAGAGATTTGAAAAAAAAGACAAATGATTATGGTGACGAACATTAGAGTGTTTTAAGTTTACCACATAGGAGACGCATAGAAAACATAGTGCTATGTTTTCTATGCGTCTCCTATGTGGTATAGTTATAAAAGAAACGTCATAGTAACCTATCTAGGGTTCAATGTCATTAAGTTAAGGGTTTTCATATTGTATCTTTTTGATCTATTTTTTAACTAAAAATGAATGCTTTTTTTCAAGACTGATTAGTTACCAATTTTCTTATTCAATCTACCTATTTCCGTTTGTATTTCTACAATATACACGCCTGTTGCTAATCTTGGTAACGAAATATCTTTTATTCCATTTGTAGTAAATGAAGTACGTAGTACTTCTTTTCCTTCAACACTAAATAATTTTACAGTGGCATTTCCTTGTGGTAAACCAACAATTCTTACCGTGGAAATATCTGATTTATAAATATGCACCGTACTTAAAGTTGCATCGTCAACTGTTAAAACACTTGTGGAAGTGTGGATATAAAATCTTCCAACTCCATCTAATGCTTCAGATAGAGTAACGGTATATTCTGTATTGACTTCATCTAAATGCGTAAATATATTTACTTCTTTATCTTCTAAATATACGTTTACATCTGTTGGTAAATTCACTGCTTCTACAGAAAAAGTAATCTCTTTGCCTGCAGTTGCTTTTACTCCAAAAGGAATAACCATCGATTCATAATCTGTATTGGGTAAGGATTGTATTTGATATTTATCTCCTTGATTGTCTGCAAGCAAATGTGAATAGATTTCAAAACTGTTTTGTGTTCCTCCAAAAAGTTCTCCATCATATCCATTATCAAAACCCGTGGTTGCGTTTTCGTAATAATAGATTTCGGCATATCTGCTCGTAGATTCATCTGCTACTACTACTTTTATTTCTGGTACGGTTTGTCTTTGAAATGTATCGGTAGCTTCATGGCTTTGATTGGCTTTTGCAAAAGTAACACTGTTTGTAGTAGTAGCCTCTACAAAGAAACCTTGCCCTGGTGCTATTTTAAAATTATTGGCGGTAACTTTTGTATCATAGATACCAGTTCCTTGATTCCAAAGCCAAATAGTTTCACTTGTTAATTCTGAAGTATTTGTTGTTAAAAAACGATTACTATCTATAAAAGATGTAAAAGGATTGCCCAATAAGTTAAAATTATCACCTCCGCTACCAGAACCTTGTGTAAGTGCGATTGAAACATCTGATGTATTTAGAGTTCCTGTAAATAAAATATCTCCTGGAGTAGCTAATCTTACAGAATATCCTTGTCCATTATTTACAGCACCTGTAGAGGCCGTGGTTTGATAATTCCATACAGTAGCAGCAGGCTGTGTATTGTCATAGGGTGCTAATCCAATATTAGGAGCAGTCCCAGTAGCAAAGGCATGATTTGCTATTAAATCTTGAATTGTTTCACCTGATACGGGTGCAGAAACTAAATACCATTTGTCAGCAACCGCTAAGTTTCTTTGATAGGTAATGTTTCCTGTGGAAGTTCCTGAAACAATGAGCGATTTTCCAGATGGTATTGTTGCATTAATAGATGCATTTACATCAAAATTCTTTGCCGTTATAGCATCTGTTAGCGTTATATTAGAAAGGATAAGCACATCATCAAAGGCAGTTATATTTGCATATACATCTCTAGGTTTCCAATTGCCATCATAACGAAATTCATTTTCTAAAGCTCCTGGAGTCATGTCTGTAATATTTTGTGAAGTAGTTTCTACCGTCCATTCAGAAGCTGTCCAAGTGGCATTTGGGAATACTGTTTTTGGGTTTGTTCTATACGCCCTTGTATTTGCATATTCCCAAGTTTCACCAGTTCCGTCTATGCCTAATACTCCATACGCATCAAGCAAAGTTCCTGTATCTTTATCTCCTCCAAAATATAAAAAGTAGGCATCATCGCCATTTCCATTAGCATCACTGAAATCAATATCAGATGCGAACCCGTAATGCGTATTTATATTAGCAGAATTACCAATAATATAAACTGTATTAGGTTGTATTGTCCCTGTTAAAGCTATGGACGCATAACTACTTCCTGCATTTACTTGTTTTACAAAATGTATTTGTGAGACTGTCAAATCAATGGCAGTAGTTCCGTTATTATAAATTTCAACAAATCTAGCTTCAAGTTCATCATTTGGGTCTGCAACTTCAGTAATAATTAAACTAGGCAAATCATCATCTGCAATAGTAACGGTATGTGTTGCTTGTGAAACAACTAGCCCTGTAACACTGCTAGTTTCTGTAATGGTAAAAATCAGTGTTTCATTTTCTGAATCAGCATCGTCATGAACATCAAAAGTTGAGTCCCCTGTGAAAAATCAATTTTTCAAAACCTCATTATTTTTAATTT
>JBMYWO010000134.1:0-4946 GCA_049607505.1 Polaribacter sp. | reverse complement strand
TTGAAATGTTAGTTCGAGTGATTCCAATTTTTATTGGAATTGTGTTGAGAACTTTTTTAATAATTTCTACTGAATCATCTTCAGAATCATCATCAATAAAAATAATTTCATATAAATAACGATTGGATTGCATAACTTTTGCAATCCAATCGTGTAATTCTTGTAAAGATTCTTCTTCGTTAAGAAGTGGTATTACTACCGAAATATCCATATTTTTCAATTCAAAATTCCTCCTTCAAAGTTCAAAGTTACGTTTTTATTGAATTTTGAACATTGAACTTTAAATTTTAATAATTGTCTTCTTTATTTTTTTTCATAATGGCAGCTGCAATTGCCGAAATTACAAATCCTAAAAATGCAGAAAAAGCTAAAATCATTGCAGAAATTATCAAAGGACTTTGAAATTTCTCGGTCATTCCAGTAGCCGATTCTATCTGTTCTTCAGTCATACCAGCATCAACCCACGCTTGTTTTTGAAATTCCATTGCTTGTTGCTGAAACTCTGGGTCAATCACACTGGTAAATAATAATGTATAAACTACTGTAATTATTGCACTAATCATAACGATACCCATTCCAACTTTTACCCCTTGTCCCCAAGACATAAAACTGCCATTCAGTTCTTTAAACTTTTTTATACCTAAAACTATAAATACAACAGTAGCTATAAAACTGATAAGACTATTGACCCATTGAAGCTCTAATACGTTACCAGATGCCCACAATACTAGATGTACTATAACGCCAATAATACCTAGATACAATCCATAATTTAAAATAATACTTTTACTACTTGCTTGATTTTCCATATATGTTTAAAAATTAGTTAATGATACAAATATATTCATTTCATTTTTATAGTTATTAGAATATAAACTAGAAAAACAATTCATTAGTCATCAAAGTAGTAACTATGTTACATAAATTTTGATCCATTTTTGATGGTATAAATAAAAATAGATTGTAAATTTGCGTTGGCAAGTCCTACACAACTAGCTCCCTTTGAATCCTCCAGGGCGGGAACGCAGCAAAGGTATTAGGTTGTAGCAGTGTGATGTAGATAGCTTGCCATTTTTTGTTCCTATCCTAAATCCTTTCCAAAGGAAAAGGCTTTTAGTAACTTTACGCTTTTCTTTCATTTAAATTTAAGGAAGGAAGTGGGAATAGAGGAAGCGGGAAGATAAGTAGTAGTAAATATAAAATTATGAGTACAGAAACTTTAAAAATATCATTGGCACAGAAGATATTAGCTATTTCAGATACTATTCTTCTAAAAAAGGTAAAAGCCTTCATTGAGAAAGAAAATATTGTTGGTTATGATGCTAAAGACAACCCTATTTATGAAAACGACTATGTTGAAGAAATGGATTTAAGTATTAAGAAAATAGAAAACAAAACTGCTACTCTATACGCTACTCAAGACGTAAGAAAAAATATACTTAATGCAAATAATTTGGGACAGTAAGGCAAATAACGACCTCAACGAAAATATTAGCCATATTGCTAAAGAAAGCCCTCAAAACGCTTTAATGGTATTAGATACGCTTTTAGCACTACCAAACTCATTAATAACATTTCCTTATTCTTACCCAATAGAACCTTTTTATAATAAAGAGAATGTTCGTTTTATAACCAAATGGAGTTTTAAAATGGTCTATTATATTACTGATGATACGATTTACATTATGAGGATTTTTAATACGAATATGCACCCTAAACGAATATTAGAAAAGTAATGAGCCTTAATTTTATAAAGAAGTAATTAAAAAGTATAAAATAGAAACTTCCCATTTACTTTTATGATATTTGTAAAACTTTAAAATTCTTAAATTATGAATTTTAATTTTAGAATCTTGAATATAAAATATTGAATTTTAAATTATTACATGCCTAAAGTTGTTTTAATTACGGGTGCTTCTTCTGGAATAGGAAAAGCCATTGCTAATTTACTATCTGAAAAAGGATATAAAGTCTATGGCACGAGTAGAAACCCTAAAAAAGCAGAAAATTTTTCTTTTGATTTAATTGCTTTAGATGTTTTAAAAGTTGAAACTATCAAAAAAGCTGTCAATTTTATCATTAAAAAAGAAGGAAGATTGGATGTTTTAGTCAATAATGCAGGAATGGGAATTACGGGGTCAATTGAAGACACACCAACTGATGAAATGCGTTCTGTTTTTGATACCAATTTCTTTGGAGCTATAGATGTAATGAAAGCTGTTTTACCACAAATGCGTTTGCAAAAATCTGGAAAAATTATAAATATAACATCCATAGCAGGCTATATGGGATTGCCTTTTAGAGGTGTCTATTCAGCAACAAAAGGTGCGCTAGAATTGGTTACAGAAGCGACAAGAATGGAAGTGAAAAACTTCGGAATTGATGTTGTAAACATTGCGCCTGGAGATTTTGCAACCAATATTGCAGCAGGAAGATACCATACACCCGTTTTTAAAAATTCTGCTTATAAAGAAAAATATCAAGCCAATTTAGATGTAATGGATGCGCATGTAGATGAGGGAATGAACCCCAAAAAAATGGCAAAAAAAGTGTATCAAATAATCAATACAAAAAAACCTAAAATACATTATAAAGTAGGTGGATTTATGGAAAAATTTTCTATTGTTTTGAAAAGAATTTTACCCGATGTTTGGTATGAAAAGTTGTTGATGAATCATTATAAGTTGTAGGGAATTAAACCTTAAACTCACAATCTTATTTGACAGAATACTGTATATTTACAACATTAAACTATTAAATCATTGATTATCAATGATTTCTTATTTGACGGTTATTTGATAAATGACAGAAATAGAACTAAAATTACTCATAAAAGAACTCGTAAGTTATTCACAAGAAACTGAATGGCTTGAATTTAAATTAAACTTTCACTCTAATGAAGAAATTGGTAAAAGAATAGCAGCATTAGCAAATGGTGCTTGTTTAAACAAAAAACAATATGGTTTTCTAGTTTTTGGGGTCGAAGACAAAACTCATAATATTAAAGGCACTACTTTTAAGGTAAAATCAGCAACTAAAGGAAATGAAGAATTAGAAAATTGGTTAATGCAGCGACTTGACCCAAGAATTGACTTTAAAACGTATGAGTTTGAATATTCTAAAGGTATAAATATTAGTATGTATGTAATACCTGCGGCTGTAAACAGACCTGTAAAATTTCTAAATCAAGCCTATATTAGAATTGGTAGTTACACAAGATTACTTAAAGAATTTCCTAATAAGGAATCAAAAATTTGGAATAGAAAAGACAATATTAAATTCGAACTTCAATTTGCAAAAGAAAATATAGATGCAGATTCAATAATCTCGCTGTTAGATACACAATCTTATTTTGACTTATTGAAACTTCCATATCCATCAAATCGAGAAGGAGTTCTTGAAAAGTTTATTTCAGAGAACTTGATTATCAAAAAATCAACTACATATTCAATTACAAATTTAGGAGCTATTTTATTCGCTAAAAATTTAGAAGATTTTTCTGACTTAAAAAGAAAAGCGATTAGAGTTATTGTATATAAGCATACTAATAAAATTGAAACCGTTAGAGAACAAATTAGCGAAAAAGGCTATGTTACAGGCTATCAAAGATTAATTGATTGGATAAATAGCCAATTACCAGCAAATGAAGAAATAGGCAAAGCTTTTAGAGATGATAAAAAAATGTATCCTGAAATTGCAGTACGTGAATTGTTAGCCAATGCAATAATCCACCAAGATTTTGAAGAAAAAGGCTTTCCTATGTTTGAAATATTTTCAGACAGAATTGAAATTACAAACCCAGGAATTCCACTTATTACACCAGAACGTTTTATAGACGAGTATCAATCAAGAAACGATATACTTGCCGATTTAATGAGAAGATTGGGTATTTGTGAAGAAAAAGGAAGTGGAATTGACAAAGTAATATTTTATAACGAAATGTATCAATTACCAGCTCCTAATATTTTAATTCAAGAAAAACACACAAAAGTTATTATGTATTCTTATAAAGCTTTAAATCAAATGGATAAGAAAGATAAAATAAGAGCTTGTTATCAACATTGTTGCCTTAGATATGTTTCTAATGACAAAATGACGAATCAATCTTTAAGAGATAGATTTAAAATAGAAAGTAAAAATTCGGCAATTGCTTCAAGAATAATCAAAGAAGCCTTAAACGACAACGTAATAAAGGAAGATGATCCTGAAAGTAATTCTAGAAAATATAAAAAATACATACCTTTTTGGGCGTAATTCTTATTTGACGGTTATTTGATATAGATACATAAATAATATGTAACATATTAAAGAACAGAGAGTTTTTATTTGATAACTAAAAAATCACGCAACAAATATAAGAAACCACGATAATAACAAGTTTAAAAAATTATCACACAAAAGAAAAAACAAATAAAATCATTAAAATTAAAATAAATAGTATGAAATTTTTCATAGACACAGCAAATTTAGTCCAAATAGAAGAAGCACAAACTTTAGGAATTTTAGATGGAGTAACCACAAATCCGTCATTAATGGCAAAAGAAGGAATTAGTGGCGAAGCCAATATTATCAGCCATTACAAAGCTATTTGTCAGTTAGTTAATGGCGATGTTTCTGCGGAAGTAATATCTACAGACTTTGACGGAATGGTAAAAGAAGGTGAGGCTTTAGCCGCTTTAAATAAGCAAATTGTAGTAAAATTACCTATGATAAAAGACGGCGTAAAAGCCTGTAAATATTTTTCATCAAAAGGAATTAAAACCAATGTAACGTTGGTGTTTTCAGCAGGTCAAGCATTATTGGCTGCAAAAGCAGGAGCAACCTATGTATCGCCTTTTATTGGACGTTTGGACGATATTTCTACAGACGGTTTACATCTGATTGCAGAAATTCGTCAGATTTATGATAACTACAGATTTGAAACTCAAATTTTAGCAGCTTCCGTG
>JBMYWO010000133.1:0-4949 GCA_049607505.1 Polaribacter sp. | reverse complement strand
ATTGGTATGGCAGTGGCAAAAATTCAATCTGGAATGGCAGATTGTATTATTGCTGGTGGGGCAGAAAGTATGAGTTCTGTACCTATGACAGGGTTTAAACCCGAATTAAATTATGATACCGTTGCTGCAGGTCATGAAGAATATTATTGGGGAATGGGAAATACCGCAGAAGCGGTTGCCAATGAATTTAATGTTTCTAGAGAAGACCAAGATGAATTTGCATTAAACTCACATTTAAAAGCATTAAAAGCACAAGCAGAAGATCGCTTTCAATCGCAGATTGTTCCTATTGAAGTTGAGCAAACTTTTGTAGATGCTAATGGAAAAAAAGCATCAAAAAAATATACGGTAACCAAAGATGAGGGCCCTCGAAAAGATTCTAATATACAAGGTTTACAACGTTTGCGTCCTGTTTTTGCACAAGGCGGAAGCGTTACTGCGGGTAATTCATCTCAAATGAGTGACGGTGCCGCTTTTGTAATGGTAATGAGTGAAGATATGGTAAAAGAACTTGGTTTAGAACCAATAGCAAGAATGATGTCTTGTACTACAGTTGGTGTTTCACCAAGATATATGGGAATTGGTCCTGTAGCTGCCATTCCAAAAGCATTAAAACAAGCAGGTTTAAAACAAGACGATTTATCGTTAATTGAATTAAATGAAGCTTTCGCTTCTCAATCATTAGCAGTAATCAGAGAATTAGACTTAAATCCAGATATTATCAACGTAAATGGTGGAGCCATTGCATTGGGTCATCCATTAGGATGTACTGGAGCAAAGCTTTCTGTTCAATTATTTGATGAAATGCGCAAGTGCAATATGAAAAATAAATACGGAATGGTAACCATGTGTGTGGGTACAGGGCAGGGTGCTGCGGGTATTTTTGAATTTCTCTCGTAGAGGATAGAGTAGAGAAGATAGAGCAAAGAGAAAAAGAGAAAAGAATATAGAGTTATGTGTGCTAAACAAAGACATAATTACAAGAATTTAAAAATTTGGAAACTAGGTTTAGAGATTACAAATGATATTTCTGATTTGCTATTAAATTTTCCAAAGCACGAAAGATATGACTTAAGTTCACAAATGAGTAGATGTTCCGTTTCAATGCCAAGTAATATTGCTGAAGGTTCTTCAAGAACAAGCAAATCTTTTAGTCATTTTTTAGATATTTCTTTAGGCTCATCATTTGAATTGGGAACTCAATTACTAGTCGCAAAACATAGAAAATATATAACTGAAAATAATTTAAAAAAAGTTGAAGAAAAAATAGAAGAATTCCAAAGAATGACAATGGGATTTCAAAATAGTCTCAATTAAGAGTCTATCATCTATTCTCTTTCTTCTTAAATCAAAAATATGGAAACAACAGAAAATAACTTGCTACGAGGTGGTCAATTCCTTGTAAAAGAAACAAATTGCGAAGATGTATTTACTCCAGAAGATTTTTCTGAAGAGCAACAAATGATGAAAGAAGCTGTGATGGAATTTAATGATCGTGAAATCATTCCTCATAAAAATCGTTTTGAAGCAAAAGATTATGCACTGACTGAAGAGGTAATGCGTAAGGCTGGAGAGTTAGGTTTTTTAGGTGTTGCAGTTCCTGAAGCCTACGAAGGTTTAGGAATGGGCTTTGTTTCTACCTGCCTAACTTGCGATTATATTTCAAGCGGAACAGGTTCTTTTAGTACGGCTTTTGGTGCACATACAGGAATTGGAACAATGCCAATTACCTTGTACGGAACTGAAGATCAGAAACAAAAATACGTTCCAAAACTAGCAACAGGCGAATGGTTTGGCGCATATTGTTTAACTGAACCAGGGGCAGGTTCTGATGCAAATTCAGGAAAAACAACCGCTGAAATCTCATCAGATGGAAAATCGTATAAAATTAATGGGCAAAAAATGTGGATTTCAAATGCAGGTTTTGCTGAAATTTTCATTGTGTTTGCTCGTATCGGTGATGACAAAAACATTACTGGTTTTATTTTAGAATATGACAAAAACAATCCTAATGGAGTAACTCTTGGTGAAGAAGAGCATAAATTAGGAATTAGAGCGTCATCAACAAGACAAGTATTTTTTAATGATACTATTGTTCCAGTAGAAAATATGTTAGCTGGTCGTGGCGAAGGATTTAAAATTGCAATGAATGCTTTAAATGTTGGACGTATAAAATTAGCTGCTGCTTGTTTAGATTCTCAAAGAAGGGTTTTATCTACTGCCGTAAATTACGCTAATGAACGTAAGCAATTTAAAACTCCGATTGCAGATTTTGGTGCTATCAAAACTAAATTGGCAGAAATGGCAACAAGTGCGTATGCTGGCGAATCTGCTACGTATAGGGCTGCAAAAAATATAGAAGATAGAATTGCTTTACGCGAAGCTGCTGGAAACTCACATCAAGAAGCAGAATTAAAAGGTGTTGAAGAATATGCTATAGAATGTTCTATTTTAAAAGTTGCCGTTTCAGAAGATGTACAAAACTGTGCAGATGAAGGAATCCAGATTTTTGGAGGAATGGGATTCTCTGAAGAAACGCCTATGGAAGCTGCTTGGAGAGATGCAAGAATTGCTAGAATTTATGAAGGAACCAACGAAATTAACAGAATGCTTTCTGTTGGAATGTTGGTAAAAAAAGCGATGAAAGGGCATGTAGATTTATTAATTCCTGCACAAAAAGTTCAAGAAGAATTAATGGGAATTCCATCTTTTGATGCTCCAGATTATTCTGAATTGTTTGCCGAAGAAAAAGAAATGATAGCAAAATTAAAGAAAACATTTTTGATGGTAGCAGGTGGTGCCGTACAAAAATTTGGCGAAAAACTGGAAGAAGAACAACAATTAATGATTGCTGCTGCAGATATTTTAATTGAAATTTATATGGCAGAATCAGCAATATTAAGAACCGAAAAAAATGCAAAACGTTTTGGTGAAGAAGCACAATCTGTACAGATAGCAATGGCAAAATTATATCTGTATCACGCTGTAGATATTATAGAAGAAAAAGGAAAAGAAAGTATTATTTCTTTTGCCGAAGGCGATGAGCAAAAAATGATGTTAATGGGTTTAAAGCGTTTTACAAAATATACTAATTACCCAGATATTGTAGATTTGCGTAGAGAAATTGCCGAAAAAGTAAAAACAGAAAATAAGTATTGTTTCTAAAACAAATTTTTAAAAAGGCACATCCTCATCATCCCCAAAAGCATCTTTGGGTTCTATTCTTTGGTCTGGAAACACATCATTAGGCAAATTAGCATTCATAGACGATTGAAACTCGGAACTAAACCCTTCTTCTAAATTGGAGAATTGGGCTAAATGTCCTGTAAACTTTAAACGAATACTATCCAAACCACCATTTCTGTGTTTTGCAACTATAAATTCTCCTTGGCCTTCACAAGGTGTATGGTCATCGTCGTCCCATTCTGTCATTCCGTAATATTCTGGTCTAAAAATAAAACTTACAATATCTGCATCTTGCTCAATAGCTCCCGATTCACGTAAATCCGACAGCAAAGGTCGTTTGCTTCCTCCTCTAGTTTCCACGGCACGCGATAATTGTGAGAGTGCCACTACGGGTACGTTGAGTTCTTTTGCCAAAGCTTTTAAATTTCTAGAAATGGTGGATATTTCTTGCTCTCTGTTTCCTCCACCTTTTCCATTACTTCCAGAAGTCATCAATTGTAAATAATCAATAATAATAATCTTTACATTGTGTTGTGAAACCAATCTTCTAGCTTTGGCACGCAAATCAAAAATAGAAAGTGCAGGCGTATCATCAATAAAAATAGGCGCATCAGATAGTTTTTTCACTTTTACATTTAATTGTTCCCATTCGTGTGCCGCCAAATTTCCTTTTCTTAATTTTTCTGATGTCAAGCCCGTCTCCGAAGAAATCATACGTGTGATTAACTGAACAGAAGACATTTCTAAAGAAAATAAAGCTACTGGATAGTTAAAATCTATTGCCATATTTTTTGCCATAGAAATTATATACGCCGTTTTGCCCATTCCTGGTCGCGCAGCTATAATGATTAAATCTGAAGGCTGCCAACCAGAAGTTAAGGCATCTAATTTGGTAAAACCTGTTTGCAGTCCAGACATTCCTTCTTTTTTGCCAATCTCTTCAATTTTATTTAACGCTTGTTTTACCAACGAACTTGCATCTTCCGAACTCTTCTTTAAATTACCTTGAGTTACCTCAAAGAGTTTTGCTTCGGCATTGTCTAATAAATCAAACACATCGCTAGTTTCATCATACGCATTTTCTATAATTTCACTTGAAATTGTAATCAATCTGCGTTGGATGTATTTTTGAAGAATAATTCTTGCATGGAATTCAATATGCGCAGAAGAGGCTACTTTTTGAGTTAATCGAATTAAATAAAAATCGCCACCAACCAATTCTAATTTTGCGTTCTTTTTCAATCGATTAGACACCGTCAATAAATCTATAGGTTCAGAATTTTGAAATAATTCATAAATTACAGCATAAATTTCTTGGTGTTTATCATCATAAAAAGCATCTGAATGCAAAATATCTATAACATCATCAATTCCTTTTTTGTCAATCATCATAGCACCGAGTACAGCTTCTTCTAAATCTACTGCTTGTGGCGGAATCTTGCCTTTTTCTAGGGGAATTAATTTTGATTTATCAATCTTTTTTCCGATAAAAGGACTCGCTTTTTCCATAGTAACAAATGTACTTTTTTAGGTTGAATGCCATTTCGAAAAAACTTTTATTTGTACACAAATATTGTAAATAAAAATGTTATTATCTTGTTAATAACTTATCAACTTCTATTTTGAATTGTTATTTTTACGTTTCCAGAAAGATGTATTAAAACTCAATTTGTGATAATCTCTACCAAAATGAAGTGGAATAAAAAACATATCATTCTAGTTATTTTCTTACCTATTCAAATGGTATTTATGCGAATAATAGC
>JBMYWO010000132.1:0-4959 GCA_049607505.1 Polaribacter sp. | reverse complement strand
AAACGATTTCTTCAAATTGCTTCATTTGATATTCATAATCTGTGTAGGCTTCATAGTACTCAAGCATTGTGAACTCAGGATTATGAGTACGGTCAATTCCTTCATTTCTAAAGTTTTTAGAAAATTCATAGACACCATCAAAACCGCCAACAATCAATCGTTTTAAATACAATTCATTGGCAATTCTCATATATAATGGAATGTTTAAAGAATTGTGATGTGTGCTAAAAGGTCTTGCTGCTGCACCGCCAGGAATGGGTTGTAGAATAGGAGTTTCCACTTCAAAATAACCAGCGTCATTAAAAAAAGAACGCATAGCATTGAACAATTTTGTGCGTTTTACAAAGACTTCTTTTACATGCGGATTTACTACCAAATCTGCATAACGCTGTCTGTAACGCAATTCGGGGTCTGTAAAAGCATCGTATATTTTGCCATCTTTTTCTTTGGGCAAAGGCAAAGGTTTTAAGGCTTTACTTAACAGCGTAAAATCTTTTACCCGCACTGTTTTTTCTCCCACTTTGGTGGTAAATAACTCGCCTTCAATTCCTACAAAATCACCTAAATCTAGTAATTTTTTAAAAACATCATTGTATTTAGATTTGTCTTCGCCAGCACATATTTCATCACGATTAAAATAGACTTGTATTCTGCCCTCACTATCTTGTAATTGTGCAAAGGAAGCCTTCCCTTGTATATTAATAGACATCAATCTACCTGCAATAATTACAGACTTATTTTCAGAAAAATCCTGTTTTATTTTTGTTGAATTTGAAGTGATTGGATACAAATTTGCCGGATAGGGATTGATACCCAAAGCACGTAATTTTAATAGCTTTTCTCTACGTACAACTTCTTGCTCTGATAACTGCATTTAATGGCTCTTTTTTCTGATGTTTATTAAAGAAAACAAAGATACAATCTATTACAAGAATAGGCAATTTAGAAAAATGGTGAAGACGAGGAAAAAATTTAAAACAAATACCTTATTGATAACTATCTTATGAGATTTTGGCAATGAATTGTTTAAAAAAATTAGCAATAACATATTTAAAATTAAGGCTTTACACTTGTATTGGTGTATAAATATTTATCCATTAAATAAATAATACTAGCCATAGATGCACTACCTAGTTCTAGTTCGCGTTTGTTTACCTTATCAAAAGTATCTATAGACGTATGATGATAATCAAAATAGCGTTGGCTGTCTGGTCTGTAGCCCACAAGTGTAACTTCATCATCTTTTAAAGGAGAAATATCTGCACCAGAACCACCTTTGTCTAAATCGTGCAATCCGTAAGGAGCTAATAATTTTTTCCAGCTTTGTAATAATTTTGTGTTGTTAGAATTTGCATCAATAGAAAAACCTCTAGGTGTATGACCTCCGGCATCAGACTCTAAACCCGCAATATGTGTTTCGTTATTTAGTTTGGCAAGTGCTGCGTATTTTTTTGCACCACGTGTTCCATTTTCTTCATTCATAAAAAACACAACTCGCAAGGTGTTTTTTGGTTTAATGTTATTTTTTTTGAATAAATAAGCAACTTCTAACGATTGTACAATTCCTGTTCCGTCATCATGTGCGCCTTCACCTAAATCCCAAGAGTCTAAATGACCACCAACAACTATAATGTTTTTAGGCGTTTCACTTCCTTTAATTTCTCCTACAACATTAAAAGAAGGTGCATCTGGTAAGGTTTTACAACTTTGTTTAAAGTAAAACTTTAAACTCGGATTTTCTTTTAAATCTACACTTAAAATTTCTGCTGCTCTAGAACTTATTGCTGCTGTTGGCAGGTATTCTTCTTTTGGAATATCACCATAACTCATAGCACCTGTATGCGGATAATCATCAATACCATTGGTCATAGAACGAACAATGACGCCTTTAGCACCAAATTTGCCACAAATTCTTGCACCTGAATAACGTTGCCCTACACAACCGCCATAGGCTTTAAAAGTATTGATGAGTGTATTGTCAAAAGCACCATTAAAAAAGACAATTTTACTGCGTAGCTTTTCGCCCATTTCTTCGGCTTCTTTTAAGCTTTTCACTTCTATCACTTCTGCTAAAATACCTGTAGTTGGCGTGGGAATAGAAAAGCCTAATGCGCATATTGGTACGTTTTTTTGAACTCCTTTAGTGGTATAAGTTGCCACTTCTTTTTCGCCTCTCACCCAATGTGGCACCATAACGGGTTGTAACCAAACCGAGTCTAAACCGACTTCTTCCATTAATTTTTTGCCCCAAACAACTGCCTTTGCTGCTTCTGGCGAACCCGATAAACGTCCACCAATAGAGCCTGTTAAATCTCTTAACCATTCATAAGACTTACCCGCTGTTAAAGCCGAATTATACATTTGTTTTATTTGCGTTGAATCAATTTTTTCTTCTGATAATAATGCTCCGTTATTTATTTTTTGCTTTTGATGGCATGATAGTATCAATAGAGAAATGCAGCTTATGAATATTGCTTTTTTCATTTTGTATAGAATTATAGTAAGTGGATAAATTTACAAAAACGAAATGATAATTGAGAGGAAAAAATCGGTGTAAAATAAATTATTGAAAATCCTAAATTGTAATGGTTTTAACCCATTGTTTGTAAAATAAGAACTGATTGGCTTTAGCCAAATTCAAATCCTTGGCAAATCACTATCATCTTTTAAAGAAAGATTGGATTTTTGCTCCATTAAATAACTATCTATATGATGAGCCGCTTGCCTTCCTTCGGAAATTGCCCAAACAATTAAGGATTGTCCTCTACGCATATCTCCAGCAGTAAAAATACCTGAAACATTGGTTGCATAGTCTTTTGTGGTGGCTTTAATGTTGGTTCTAAAATCCATTTCTACACCAAATTGTTCTGCTAATGTTTTTTCTGATCCTGTAAAACCAAGTGCTAATAAAACCAAATCGCAGTCCCATTTTTTTTCGGTATTTGGGACTTCTTTTAATTGTGGGCGTTCTCCTTCTTTAAAAACCCATTCTACTTCTACGGTTTTTAGACCTATAAGATTTCCGTTTTTATCGCTAATAAATTCTTTGGTGGAAATACTAAAAAATCGTTCTACACCTTCTTGATGTGATGACGATGCTTTTAGTTTCATAGGCCAATAAGGCCAAGGCTGATGTGCAGGACGACCTAGGGTTGGTTTGCTTAAAATTTCAAAATTTGTTACCGATTTTGCACCGTGTCTGTTGGAAGTTCCTATACAATCACTTCCTGTATCTCCGCCACCAATAACAATTACATTTTTGTTTTTGGCAGAAATAATGCCTTTAAATTCTATTAGATTATCAACTTGTTGATTGTTCAATTTTAAAAAATCCATAGCCTGAACTACGCCTTTTAAATCTGCCCCAGGAATAGGAATTGCTCTTTTTACAGTTGCGCCTCCACAGAGTACAATGGCATCAAAATCTTCTTTTAGTTTTTTAGTATTTATGTTTATACCCACATGTGCATTGGTTTTAAAAATGATTCCTTCTTCTTCTAAAACTTTTACACGCCTATCAATAATGTGTTTTTCCATTTTAAAATCTGGAATTCCATAACGCAATAATCCGCCAACTTTTTCATCACGTTCAAAAACAGTTACTAAATGCCCTACGCTATTTAATTGTTGTGCGGCGGCCAAACCTGCGGGTCCAGAACCAATAATTGCCACTTTTTTATCGGTTCTAATTTTTGGAGGATTTGCAGTAATCCACCCTTCAGCAAAGGCAGTTTCTACAATATTTTTTTCTATATTTTCTATGGAAACAGGGTCTTCATTAATACCTAAAACACAGGCTTCTTCACAAGGTGCAGGACATAAACGTCCTGTAAATTCAGGAAAATTATTGGTAGCGTGCAATATTTCTGTGGCTTCTTTCCATCTGCCTTTATAGACTTTATCATTAAAATCTGGAATTAAATTCCCAAGAGGGCATCCGCTTTGGCAAAACGGAATTCCACAATCCATGCATCTTGCTCCTTGCTCTTTTAGCTCTGATTCTTCAAGCGGAATTGTAAATTCTTTATAGTTTTTTATACGTTCTTTAGCAGGTTTGTATGCTTCTATTTGTCGCTCAAATTCTAAAAATCCTGTTGCTTTTCCCATTATTTATGTTGTTTGTGCTACTTGTTTGTTGTGCAGTTGTTTTTTTACCTGCTTCTATCTCTTTATACACAGCAAATGGAATATTGATTTTACTGTATAAATCTCTTAAAATTGTAAGCTTATTGAGTTTGAGCAAAGAAATAATTGGAGTTGTATTGGATACTACTTTAAGCATTAGCAATATCTTGATTTAAATCATCTATATCATCCTTACCAAATGTAGAAACCTTATATTTTGCTAATAAATCTAAAAAATCGAGCCGAGTTATTTCTAAAACTTTTGCAGCAATACCCGAAGACACTTTTCCAAGTTCAAAAAGTTTTACCATAGAACTTGTCTTTATTTCAGATATAAATTCTTGGCTATTCAACTTTAGTGAATTTGCTAACGAATAAGGATATTCTACTTTTAAGTTTTCTTTCATAAATTATCTAAATTTTCTTTCTGTCGGTCTGTACTCTTTTTGACCAAATTATTTGTTTAACCATTCATCAACCTCTTGATTTGCTTGTTCATTTGTCAAGAAATCGCCATTTTTTATTTGTTCTTGAGCCTCTGCAATCGCAAAATTTTGTTCTTCACTTAATTTGTATGTTTCTTGAATTTCATTCTCAAGATTAAGGAAACAATAAAATTCTTCAAGTAAATTCTTGTTTTTAGATATTTTAATCTCGTTGATTAATTTTTTTTTGATTTCTACTGTTTTCATATCTATGAATATTTTCTCTAACTATATAATAAAAAATAATATTAATACATAGTAGTCTCTCTAAAATCAGCACTTTAAAAATAAATATTTGTGAGACCTTTCAGGTTTTGAAAACCTGAAAGGTCTTGATAACGAAAAACTT
>JBMYWO010000131.1:0-4959 GCA_049607505.1 Polaribacter sp. | reverse complement strand
TGGTCTAGGCACTTGGCATCCAATAGGAGGAATGTATAAAGTTGTGGAAGCTATGGTAACTTTGGCAAAAGATTTAGGAGTCCATTTTGAAACCAATGCCAATGTTGATAAAATTTTAGTGGATGATGCAAAAAACATCCATAAAATTAGTGTAAACGGGAAGGAAATTGAAACCAATTTGGTGTTGAGCGGTGCAGATTATCATCATACAGAAACATTATTGGACAAAAATGTAAGACAATATTCAGAAAAATATTGGTCTAAAAGAATATTTGCACCTTCATCATTATTATTTTATGTAGGTTTTGATAAAAAAATAGAAAATGTATGCCATCATACATTATTTTTTGATACCGATTTTGATGTACATGCAAAATCGATTTACGATACTCCCCAATGGCCAGAAAAACCATTATTTTACGCTAGTTTTCCGAGCATGACAGATAAATTTTTAGCCCCAAAAGACAAAGAAGCCGCTACTTTTTTAATTCCTTTAGCTCCAGGAATTGAAGATACTTCAGAAATTAGAGAGGAATATTTTAATAAAATAATGGATAGATTAGAAAAACTAACGGGGCAAGAAGTGAAAAAAAATATTATATTTAAAAAATCATTTTGTATCAATGATTTTGTTGAAGATTATAATTCTTATAAAGGAAATGCCTACGGATTGGCAAATACGCTTTTGCAAACGGCATTTTTACGACCAAAAATTAAAAGCAAAAAAGTAAATAATTTATATTTTACAGGTCAGTTAACAGTGCCAGGACCTGGTGTTCCTCCAGCTTTAATATCTGGTAAAATTGCGGCTAATTTAATTATTAAAAACTCCTGATAACGATGAAAAAATTATTTGATACTGTTTCTAATGATTGTAGCAAATTGGTTACCAAAAAGTACAGCACGTCATTTTCTTTGGCGGTAAAAATGTTGTCCCCAGAAATAAGAAAAGATATTTATAATATCTACGGTTTTGTTCGTTTTGCGGATGAAATTGTAGATACTTTTCATGATTATAATAAAGAAGAATTACTATTAAATTTTGAAAAAGATTACTATGTATCTAAACATCAAGGAATTAGTTTAAACCCAATTTTAAATTCTTTTCAGCAAACAGTAAACAAATATCAAATATCAGATGATATGGTAAAATCTTTTTTAGATAGTATGAAAGCGGATTTATACAAAACGCAATACAGTACAAAAGAAGAATATAATGCCTATATTTATGGTTCTGCAGACGTGGTGGGTTTAATGTGTTTAAAAGTTTTTGTAAATGGCGATGAAAAAAAATATGATGAGTTGAAAGATGCCGCAATGCGATTGGGTTCTGCATTTCAAAAAGTGAATTTTTTGCGTGATTTAAAAGATGATTACGAAATTTTGAACAGATCGTATTTTCCTAACGTAAATTTAGGTAATTTAGATGCGAATTCTAAGCAAATCATCATCAAAGAAATTGAAGAAGATTTTGAATATGCTTTTAAAAATGGAATTCTAAACCTACCAGTTGAAGCAAAATTTGGCGTATATATGGCGTATAGATATTATAGAAAATTATTGAAAAAACTAAAAAAAGTGCCTTCTACACAAATTATGGATACTAGAATTAGAATTTCTAATCCTATGAAAATAAATTTACTAGCGAGGAGTTATGTAAAATATAAATTAAACATCATTTAAGAATGTATGTACTCATTACATTAGGAGTTTTTATATTGATGGAAGCCATCACTTGGTGTACACACAAATTTGTAATGCACGGTTTTGGATGGTATTTGCACGAAGATCATCATCAACCAAAATACCAAGGTATTTTTGAAAAAAACGATGCTTTCTTTGTCGTTTTTGCCATACCTAGTATGTTATTATTTTACTTTGGCACGTACACAATTCACACCTATTTACTCTTTATTGGCTTGGGTATTTTATGTTACGGAGTTGCCTATTTTTTAGTACATGATGTACTTATCCACCAACGTTTTAAATGGTTTAAAAACACCAATAATAGATATTTAAAAGGATTGCGTAAAGCACATAAAATTCATCATAAGCATTTAGGAAAAGAAGATGGTGAATGTTTTGGAATGTTGTTTGTTCCTTTTAAATACTTCAAAAAACCAAAAGTTTAGTGTTTCTATATTTGCTCTTAAACTTAGGTTCTATTAGCATTCCGCTTTTGTACTCTTTCGAGAAAAAAATGCGCTTCATCAAACATTGGAAAGCTGTTTTGCTTTCATTAACCATCGTTGCAACAATTTTTCTAATTTGGGATGCTATTTTTACTGCAAACGGAATTTGGGGTTTTAATCCTGATTATCACATCAATGTTCTATTATTAGGAATGCCAATAGAAGAATGGTTGTTCTTTTTTTGTATTCCGTATGCAAGTATTTTTATTCATTATTCACTGGAATATTTTAAACCTAACTTGCTGATTTCAGAAAAAACAACAAAGTGTATCACACTTTTTTTTATCATTGTTTTAGTACCTATAATTTTTTTGAATACCCACAAAGCCTACACGTTTGTAAATTATAGTTTTGTCGTTTTTGTATTAATGCTAGGTTTTCTCTTCGGAATAAAATACTTACAACGATTTTATATTTCTTTTTTACTCATTCTCATTCCGTTTTTTATTGTAAACGGAATTCTTACAGGAACAGGAATTGATGAACCCGTAGTTTGGTATAACAATGCAGAGAATCTAGGCATTCGTATCATAACAATTCCTATTGAAGATATTGGCTATGCGTTTACGATGCTTTTTGGGAATGTGTTGTTGGTTGAGACGTTTAAAAATAAGTTACTCAAGTTTCGCACCACCAAAAGTAGTATAACTTAGTTTTTATTTTTACAATCATTTCTTTGTTTAAACCTATATTTTACAAGCTATTCCAACACAATTTCCAAAACCGACATTTTTTAAGCAGTTTTTCTATTATTTTCTTGTTCTTCAAAATCTATAAGCCGTTTCAATTTTTCAAAATTTTTAGGATTATGAATTAGTTTTGCTATTATTTTTTGTTTCTCTTGAATATTCAAAAAAATAATTTTTTTATCGTCGAAACATCAGAAACCGTTTGTGGATAGTTCTTAAAATAAGAACTGGTGTTTTTTTGCGCTACAATTTTAGAAGCAGAAGTATGTATTTCTTTAAATTTAGCATTTTTAAATAGTGCTATATTTTTGATATTGATTCCACTTCCAGGAAGTATCACAAGTTTGTTTTTAGCTATTTTTTGTAGTTCAATTAAAAGGTCAATTCCGTCTTCTGCTTTCTCTTTTAAACCAGAAGTTAATATTCTATCAACACCGAGTTCAATTAATTGTTGTAGCGATTGCTTAGGATTTGCAACACAATCAAAAGCTCTATGAAATGTGAATGACAAAGGCTTTGAAAACTCAATAATTTCTTTTGTTCTTTTGATGTCAATAGAATTATCTGTATGTAAAATTCCAGAGACAATACCATTAAAACCAAACTCTTTACAAAGTTTTATATTCTGTTTTATGATTTCAAATTCATCATCTGAATAACAAAAGTTGCCACTTCTCGGTCTTATTAAAACGTGAACGGGAATGCTAATATCCTCCGAAACTTTTTTTAACAAACCATAACTAGGAGTAATTCCACCAACAGAAAGTTCAGCGCAAAGTTCAATCCTATCTGCGCCCGCTTTTTGCGCATTGATTGCTGATTGATATGAGTTTGCACAGATTTCTAATTTCACAATTCTAATTTATAATGGTATATAAAAAACATCACTACTAGGAAGAATGACAAAATATACTACTCTTTTTACACCTCCGTATAAACTTCCTCAAAAGGAATTCTAAAACGTTCACCATAAACTCCTTCTGGTTTTCTAATGCCGCAAGAAACAATCATATTTATTTCTGCCCCAAAAGGCAATCCTAATAATTTTTTTACACGCCAAGTATCCGAACCTTCCATTGGGCAAGTATCATAACCTTTAGCAGCCATACTAATCATAAAATTTTCAGCAGCCAAGGCACACGTTTTATGTGCTACAATCCGCATATCGCTATTTCTAACTTCTCTATAAATAGGTTTAAAAAGTCCAATAATTAAAACCATTATATATTTAAAAAAACCCAAAATTCCTAGAAATTCAGTGTAAGCAAACGGAATGATTTTTTCATAATAATTTCTTGACATTTTTTCTTTTTCACTTTGTTCGCCTTTTGGTTTTGGCGGGAATAGATTGTCAATCATTTTTAAATTGGCGTTTACCCTATTTTTCCATAAATCCTTTCTTGTAACAAAAATCACCAATTGTTGTGCAGTTCTTGCAGCATTCTGATTAAAACACATAGGAGCAATTTTTTCTATAATGTCTTTTGAGGTAATATGGTAAAACTCCCACAATTGCATATTGCTACTATTAGGAGCCAAAACGGCTTGTTCTAAACATTCTTTTACAATGTTTTTATCAATTGATTTTTCAGGATTATAAATTCTTACAGAACGTCTATAATTAATAGCTTCTGAAACTTTTTTTTCTGTTGGCATACGTTTTTGTTAAATGAATTTTTCTGATATCTTATTCAGAAAAGAAAGCCATAAAGATAGGAATAATATAACTTGTAGGTATCTATAAATTTTTATGTAATCTGCCTAAAATTTAAATATGAAAGACACAAAAATTAGAGACAAGCATTCCAAATTACTTCATCTGGAGTGGGAGCAGAAATAATACTATTTTCTTTTGATACAGGGTGAATAAACTCAATTTTTCGTGCATGCAAATGGATGCCTCCGTTTTTATTACTTCTGTCAAAACCATATTTTAAATCCCCTTTTATAGGACTTCCAATAGACGCTAGTTGCGCTCTTATTTGATGATGTCTTCCTGTTTCCAAATCGACTTCTAATAGGTAATAATGATCTAGTTTTTTAATCATTTTATAATGTAAAACAGCTCGTTTTCCGCC
>JBMYWO010000130.1:0-5000 GCA_049607505.1 Polaribacter sp. | reverse complement strand
CTGAAATTAATTTTGCGTCTTTTTTTGATAAAAGTCCCATGTTTTTATAGCTTTACTTTTCGTTTTTTATCATCTTGTCTATTGTCCCAAAATGAAATTATTTCTATGTTATTTTCTTTAATTTCATAGAAAATCATATAGATTTTCATTGGTATCACTCGTGATTTTTTATTAGATGTTAATCGTCCAATTAATTCATTTTTTGATAACGTATTTAATAATTCTTCTGTTTGTTTAATAATTTTTAAACTATATGTTGAAGACCCATTCCTTTCAGTATAAAATTCAAGGACATTTCTAAATTCTTCTTTAGCATTATTAGACCAAATTATTTTCTTTTTAGCCATTCTTTCATTTCAGAAATTACAGATTCACTACTTAAAAATTCTCCGTTTTTTATTTGTTTTCTGCTTAAAGAAATAGATTTTTCTTGTTCAGCTGATAATTTATATAACTCTTGTTCGGATACATCAAATATTTTTTGAATTGTTTTTAAAAAGTTCAAATCTTCAGAGTCTTTAATTCTAGAAATTAAGTTGTTCTTTATTTGAGAAGTTGTATCTATCATTGTCCTAATAATTTATCATTTGCAACCTCATCAATTGTAAATGTTTTCTCATTACTGTCTTTTTTGGCTTCGTCAAAAAGTTTACAATCTTCTTCTGACTCTAATAATTCTAAAAAATGATGATAATCTTCCATACTAATTACCACTTTTTTTTATGTCCTTTAATATCAGTAATGAATTCTGTTTCCATTTTTAAATGTTATAAAACTTTAAACACTTATTTGTAATAGTTCGTACTTTTTTATTTGTCAGTATTTAAAATTATTTTTTTATACCAATTTTTATGTAAAGATTAATTTTTTTGAATCTTGCCTAGAGTCAAATAATCTTACAATTTCAATGCCTTTATGTATTTCTCTATAATACAATGTGTTTTGTTTGGTAATAACACTTTTTCTAATCTGTAATTTTTTATTTATTATTGGAAATATTTTAGGGTCTTTGCGTATCAATAAAATAATATCATCAATTTTATTAATAAATTTAGATATTGTTTTACTATTCCATCTTAATTGTAAATATTCTAAAATTTTCTCAAAATCTTTTTCTGAAGCAGGAGACCATATTACTTGTCTAACCATTTACGAATTTATTTCTAAAATCGGAAATTACATCATTATGTTTTCTTCCTTCGCCATTGTTAAGCTGTTCTATACCAAGGTTTATAGCTGTTTGCTGTTCTTTAGTTAAATTTTCCCACTCATCATTTTCATTTTTACTATTTATAAAATTAATAAATATTTCATAAACCTCTTTCAACCGACTATCTTGTAAAGAGTCTATTTTTCTAAATAAATCTATTTTAATTTCTGATGCATTCATTGTGTCTTATTGCTAATTCGTTTTTAATGATTTAAAATACTCTACATACAATGCTAAATCAGATTTAATCATCGCAGAGACACCGTCACCTGTAATGGTAGCACCAGCAATAGCATCTACTTCATAATCTGTTTTTTCTTCATTTTTTGGGTCGTTATTTCCTTTGGCAACTGTAATTCCTTTAAAATCTCCTGAAGCAGACATTAGGTGTTCGCCAATAAAATCATCCATAAAATAACGTTGCTTGATGTTGGCTCCTAAACCTGGTGTTTCTCCTTTATGATCAAAATATGCGCCTTGTACCACCATATTTTCGTCCATAGAAACATAGCCCCAAATGGCATCCCAAAGACCTTTTCCTCTGATAGGTGCTACATAAAATGTTTTTCCGTCTTTTTCGCCAACAAATAAAGGTAATTTTCTTTCTTTACCAGCTTTTGCATTTGCTTGTTGTTTTTTCACATCAATTAAATAGGCTTTATCATCTTCGGTAACTTTATCACCTTGAATAACAACTTGCTTTTTGATGTATTTAGAAAATTCGCCCGCTACTTTGTCTGTAGAAACAAAGTGTGCACTTGTTCCTTCGTTTTCATTTACGCCCATTGCGTACAATATGTTTTGCTGCTTTTCTATACGTTTGTTCTCGTCTATATTTGGTTTTAAAGACGATGCAAAAAATGCTAACATAGCCCCAACAACAAACACCATAATTACGGCAAAAATCATTGTGTAGCTGTTTTTATCGGTTCTTTTTTCCATTATTTTATATCTTATACTTTATCCGTTTTTGGATAATTCTCAATTTTAAATAGCTTTATCAAGTTTTCATCTATCTTAACAAGCGTATGATAATTTACATTTCCAAGTTTACCAATAATCAATACTTTATCAATGGTAGCAATTTTTGATGTTTTAACTAATGATTTTACTTTTAAACCATTTTCTTTTGTGGGTTCTAAAATTAAATCAATATCTTCTTCCCAATATAATTTACTAGAAATAAAGCAAACAGTTGTATCTAAAGTTCCCACGTAAAGAATTAAAGCAGGTCGTTTTTTACTCCCTTTTAAATCTGTAAAAGGAAATGGAACTAATACAATATCTCCCTTTTTCATTTAATATTTTTCTGTTAAATCATATTCAGAATAAATATCTTCCTCGTCATTTAAGAATGAAAAACTATTCGATTTTTCCACTATATTTTCAATATCTTTTTGTAATTCTTTTTCTTCGCTATATTTTTCAGAAATGAAATCAATAAAGTTAGTTACCTCATTTATTCTTTTAATAGGTAATCTTCTTAATGCTTTCAAACTATAATTAATTAAGACTTCTTTATCCATTATGTATTAATTAAAATTGAAAATCTGTCATAATCTTTTTACAAACTAACTTTAAATACTTTAGGCATTTTTAACTTTAATACGTTTTAATCTTTTCTTTACATTTCCTTGTACCACATAATGATCTATGGTTGGCGCAAATACATTCATCAATAAAATGGCTAAGAAAACGCCTTCTGGATATGCAGGATTAAACACACGAATCATAATGGATATAAATCCAATTAAGAAACCATACACCCATTTTCCTTTATTGGTTTGTGATGCTGTTACAGGGTCAGTTGCCATAAACACTGCACCAAAAGCCAAACCTCCAATCATTAAATGTTCCCACCAAACAGTATTCATTAATCCGTAGAATTTGCTTGATTCCGTAATAATATCGAAAGCAACTATTTGATTAAAGATAAAGCCCATTACTGCGGCTCCAATAAAAGTTGATACAATAATTCTCCAACTTCCAATTTTTGTAAAGATTAAAAAAGCTGCTCCTAATAAAATTAATAAGGTGGATGTTTCGCCAATTGAACCCGGAATAAAGCCCATGAATTTATCCCAATTGGAATATATTATTTCTTGATTTTGAGCATAACTTCCTAAAATGGTTTCGCCAGAAATAGCATCTGGAGTTCCTACTCTATTTACGGCATCATAGACCCAAACTTTGTCTCCAGACATCCACGTTGGATAGGCAAAAAACAAGAATGCTCTAATGGTTAATGCAGGATTTAAAATGTTCATTCCTGTTCCTCCAAACACTTCTTTACCAATAACAACGCCAAAAATTATGGCAACTGCCAACATCCAAAGTGGGGTGTCTATAGGTACAATTAAGGGAACCAACATTCCTGTTACTAAATATCCTTCTTCAATTTCGTGTCCTTTAATGATACAAAAAATAAATTCTACTGTTAAACCTACTACATAAGAAACGATTACTAAAGGTAGTACTTTTATAATTCCAATCCAGAAATTATCCATTGTTAAAAAAGAACCCAATACAGAAAACTCTGAAGTAATTCCTTTTGCGGCATCTATGGCTGCATAATGTTGATAACCAGCATTAAACATTCCAAAAATTAAACACGGAATCAAAGACATAATGACAATATTCATGGTACGTTTTAAATCGTCTGCTGCTTTAATATGTGTTCCTCCTCCGTGAGTAACTTCATTTGGCAAGTATAAGAATGTATGAAAACCATTAAACAATGGTGCCATTTTAGTTCCTTTGTACTTCTCTTTTAAGTTATGTAAATTTTGTTTTAAGCCCATACTCTTTATTTCTTTCTAAAAAAGGAGAGACATTCCATTTTCTTTTTTAGTAACTTGTTTTTTTGATAATTCTTCTATTTTTTCTAACAAATATTTTTCGGTTTGCAAAAACATAAATTTTCTAAATATAGAAATATCTTCTGTTGTTCTTGTTTCTACAAGTGCGTTAAAATATTCTTGTTTATCTTCTTTATAAATAACGCTAAGTGGTATATGATGATATTGTTGTACATAATTCATTAACAATCTTGAAATTCTTCCATTTCCATCTGCAAAAGGATGAATAGAAACCAATTGAAAATGTACATCAAAAGCGAGTTCGTTTACGCTTTTAAAATCAGATATTTTAGTAATCCTTTCGTTTATATAAGTAATCAGTTCATTTACTTTTTTAGGAACTTTTTCAAAATTGATAAAGGTTGATATGCCTGCTCTAACGTTCACTTTTCTAAAATCTCCTTTAGAAGAATCAAAAGTACCCGCTATTGCAGAAATTTCAGAACCCGTTTGTTTTAGTAGTAGCGATGATATTTTTCTTATGATTTCTTCAGTTAATGGTTTTTTAGAATTTGCCAAATCCATCACAAATTTCAGTGCATTTAGATGGTCTATTGCCATTAAAGTATGTTCTAACGGTTTGTTTTTTGGGGTTAATTGTTCCTCTAATAATAAAAAAGTTTCTGCTTTTGTAAGTGTAGAACCTTCTATTGAATTAGAATGATGTACTAGTGTATATTGATTAAATGTATCAAAATCAAACGTATCTCCTTGAATAAGAGAAAGATATTTGTTATATATGTTTGATAAATTTTTCATTTTATACTTTCTAGACCTTTCAGGTTTTAAAAACCTGAAAGATCTCTTAACCTAAAACCTGAAACCCAAAACTTGAAACTTTTTCCTATCCCAACTCTTCTCTCATCAAATCCAACCCTTCTCTAATTATTTTCTGATGAGGTTGTTTAGAGACACAAATAAATTCTGTGAGT
>JBMYWO010000129.1:0-5062 GCA_049607505.1 Polaribacter sp. | reverse complement strand
AATTCATTTTTTTCTTTTTAGTAGTATTTTCAATACTCAATATAAACTCTCAAGAGTTAAACTGTTTAGTTACAGTAAATCATCAACAAATTGCAGGTTCTAATAAGCAAATTTTTACAACTTTAGAAAGTGCTTTAACAGAATATATTAATCAAACAAAATGGACAAACAGAGAGGTAAAACCTGAAGAAAGAATTAATTGTGCTATGACAATAATTATAACGTCTAGAGATGCAAATACGTTTAAAGCTACGCTACAAATACAATCTACAAGACCTGTGTATAATTCAACCTACGCATCACCAATTTTAAATATTAAAGACAACGATTTTACGTTTAAGTATAATGAATTTGACCCATTAATTTATAATAAAAACTCTTTTGATAGTAACTTAATCTCTACAATTACTTTTTATACGTATATAATTTTAGGAACAGATGCAGATACTTTTAAAAAATATGGAGGGGAAGAAAATCTAAAAGAAGCACAAAATGTAATGTTGCAAGCACAACAAAGCGGACTTGCTTCTTGGTCTAATCAAGTAGGAAAACAAAATCGTTTTACCTTGATAGACAATTTATTATCGCCAAAATTAAAGACTTATAGAAACACTTTATATGAGTATCATAGAAATGGTTTAGACAATTTTTCTTCAAATGAAAAAAATGCAAAACAAAAACTAGAAAACAGTGTATTATCTTTAGAAGGTTTATACAATAGAACTGTTGGAAATTACTTAATTCGTGTATTTTTTGATGCCAAGGCAGATGAAATTGTAAATATATATTCTGACGGATCAGACACGAGAAGTGAACAAAGGCTTGTGCAAGTGTTAAGAAAAATATCTGTAAACAACAATAGTAAGTGGAGTAAAATCAATTAGTATTTTTTGTCAATAAAATTCATTAATTTTATTCTTTAAATAAATAGCGTTGCTTACATCCATTTCCATAAATAATTACGCACTTATCAATCAATTATCTATTGATTTTTCTTCAGGATTGTCTATTATTACTGGAGAAACAGGCGCAGGAAAATCTATTTTATTAGGTGCTTTAGGGTTGGTTTTGGGCAATAGAGCAGATGTATCTACGTTAAAAGACACTTCTAAAAAGTGTATTGTTGAAGCTAAAATTAGCATTAAAAATTACAATCTACAGTATTTTTTTGAAGAGCAAGATTTAGATTATGAAGCGCAAACAATTATTAGAAGAGAAATTTTGCCTTCAGGAAAATCTCGTGCTTTCGTAAATGATACACCCGTTACTTTACCTGTTTTAAAAACCTTAAAATCTAGGTTGATTGACGTACATTCACAACATCAAACGCTACAACTTTCTGATACTAATTTTCAGTTTAGCATTATTGATGCTTTGGCAAAAAATCAATCGAAAATAGACTCCTATAAAAGAGGATTGTTGCAATTGAATGCACTTAAAAAAGACTTGGCAGCATTAGAATCCAATCAGCAAGAATCCAATCAGCAGTATGATTATAACCTTCATCTATTCAATGAGTTAAAAGATGCTAATTTAACAATAAATGAACAGCTTCCTTTGGAACAAAAATTAGATAAACTCAACAATATTGAAGAGATAAAATTGAATTTATCAGAAGGATTAGCGATTGCTGTGCATGAAGAATTAGGATTGCAACATTTTATAGTTACATTAGAAAGTAAACTGCAAAAAATTGCTTCTTTTTCTAAAGAATATAAAGAGCTTTTAACTCGAATTACAAGCCTTCGAATTGAGTTAAATGATGTTGTTTCTGAATTAGAAAATGCCAATGAAAATGTTGATTTTAACTCCAATGAAGTTGAAGAAATTAATGACAGATTGCAATTGATTTATGATTTACAAAAAAAACATGGGGTAAATTCAATTTCAGAGTTGCTTCAAATTCAAGAAAAATTATCCCAAAAAGTAAGTCAAGTAGAAAATGCCGAAGACAACATCAATAAAAAGAAAGCTGCAATTGCCATTGTTTCAAAAAAGTTAGATGAAGTTGCCCAAATGATTTTGGATTCACGAATCAACATCATTCCCAAATTACAAGAATATTTAGAAAAATTATTGTCGGATTTAGGAATGAATAATGCCCGTTTTTCAATTAAAATACATCCCTCTTCTCATTATTTTTTGAATGGAAAAGACGAGTTAGAATTTTTATTTTCAGCAAACAAAGGAGGGAATTTTGGCACACTTAAAAAAGTTGCTTCTGGTGGGGAATTGTCGCGTATTATGCTATCAATAAAAAAAGTATTATCAGAAAACATACAACTGCCTACTATTATTTTTGATGAAATAGACACGGGGGTTTCTGGGGAAATTTCAAATAAAATCGCCACCATTATGCAGCAAATGAGTAGGCATATACAGGTAATTACCATAACACATATACCACAAATTGCCGCAAAAGGAAATCAACATTACAAAGTTTTTAAAGAAGAAATTAATGGAAAAACAGCCACTAATTTAAAACTATTAACTACAGATGAGCGTGTTGTAGAAATAGCAGAAATGTTAAGCGGAAAAGATATTTCCGATAGTGCAATGCTACATGCTAAAGAATTATTGAACTTAAATTCTGTATAGGTAGACCTTTGTTTTCTTTAGTTTGTTAAATTAACACTCTAATTTTGAAAGCGTTATATTCAGTTTCAAATTCCTCACGATTTTCAGTACCTCTTTCACCAATTTTTTCGTCAACAAACTGATCAAGACTTTTAAGGTTTTTATTTTTTACTTTCATAATATTCTTTTTTTATCTGTTCTAGTCTATTGATCTGTTGTTTTAGGTGTTTTTCTTTTTACTTGGATAGAATTCGTGTTCCATATCAAAGAATACAATGTGAAAAACAAAACCTGATTCGATAAAACCAATAATTCTTTCCTTAGCTTGAATTCTAATAGAAGCCCATTCAATATCTTCATCTAGGTAATTAGGATGACTAAATTCTGAATCTTTAGGGATTTCTGTCCCATAAATTTTCAAGATTTGTTGTTGTGTTGCATCAATAATTGTCATTGAGCATAAGACCTGAAACCTATTAATTGCTTTTGCTAATATTTTTTCATTTTCCCACAATTTAGGGGTTTGACCTTGTGTTTTGTCTAAATATTTTAAAGAGAAAACAATATATTTTTTAGGTTTGAGTCCATCTTTTCTTATTTGTAAGGACTTTTTACCTCTTTTGAAATTTCCTGTATTTTTTGCTTTAAATCGGTTATTTTTCCCCATAAAGTTCATCTATTAATTCATTAGATAAATTAAATTGAGGAACAGCACCATAGTTTCCTTTTAAATATGATTGTTCAAATTTTGCATCTTTTCTTACTTTACCATAATCATAAAGAGAGTATATATTTGAACCACCAAATTGATTTTTTTCTACAAACCAAAGTTGGTCTCTTCTGAAAACTTCTGTTTTTAAAATATTCGTATCGTGAAGTACAAAAGCAAATTGAGCATTGTTTTTATTATATTTATGAAATAACTTGATTACTTCTTTAGTTAATAGGGTATGTAATCTTGAATCTAATTCATCAATAAATAAAATTTTTCCATTTATTAATGAATCATAAATAGGTCCAAGAATATAAACTAACTTTTGAGTACCTTTTGATTCTTCTTTGTTAAAATCAAAAGAAATACTGTCGTATATTACATTATTTGAATCAAATACATGATGCCAAGATTTTAATTTTGAAACTGTTTGCTGTTTTTCTGGCAAATCACTTAAAGCCTTAAACGCAATCTGTAATTCTTTCTTTTCTTCAGGAATATCAAGTTCATCAATGTTTAGCGATTCAATAAGTTCGTTTTCGACAGACACTTTTGAAATTTCTAAAAATTTGATAAATTTATTAACCCATTTATGAAACTTTTTATCTTCTTTAAGTTTATAAGTAGTATATCTTTTATATCCATTATCATTTAAACCCGAAATAAAATTCAAATCTTTGAACCAATTTGTTACAATATCTGAAATTGTACCATTGAATTGAGAACATACAGAAAGAAACAATACATTTTCTCTAGTTTTATCGTCTAATCCTACACCCTCTTTGAAATGAGTTTTATTGATTTTAATTTTATTTTTATCACGTATAAAAAGTGAAGTCTCAATTTTTTTAGGAATATGAAATAGCCATTCAGAGAAAACTTTATTTTCCTTTATTTCGAATCCATAACGATACTGTTTTTCATTGGCTATGAATACCACTTCAAAAGTAGAAGGGGTGTGTACTGTTTGAGAATTAAGTTTAAAAGGAATAATATTTGTGTTTCTATTTTTATCTGCAAGTGCATTTTGAAAAGAAGTTATAACTATTCTTTTCATTACCGCAAGCGAATTAATAAGATTACTTTTTCCACTTGCATTTGCTCCGTAAATTGCATTCGATTTTAAAAATTTATACCCTTTCCATTTAAACGTATTATCTTCTTCGTGTTCTTTGGTTGTATTACTGCCAATGAAACTTAAAGTAGATTCTGTTTTAAAAGATTTATAATTTGATATTGAAAATTCAACAATCATATTTTTTGTTATTTTTTTACAAAAATACCTATTGTTGATTAATTATGCAAAATTTTGTAGATTTTTCTCAATTATGTTGATTTTTCTAATTGATGCCAACTTAATTTATATAGATGCAAAACATACCAAATATTATGTCTAAAAAATTTATAATATACTCAAAACAAATAGGTTTAGGATTCTATATAATACCAAAGTTAACAATCAAATACTAAAGGTTTTTAATTGAGTTTAGCCTAATAGTATCAATCAACCTAATAGTACCCGCAAAAACAGCCAAAAAGGCACGATACTTTTGGTTGGGATTTTTAACGTTGATGACTTCTAATGTTTTCTCATTGGCAATCACAAAATATTCTAATACTAACAACGGATGTTTCTTAAATTCTTTTTCTACCCATTCTGATATTTCTTTAGGATTTTCTGTAACAAACTTTTGCTGAACTTTTTCTAAAGTTTTAAAGATAAAGGGAGCCGCTTTTCTATGTTCTTTAGACAATCTAGCATTTCTAGAACTC
>JBMYWO010000128.1:0-5264 GCA_049607505.1 Polaribacter sp. | reverse complement strand
CTTATATTCCCTTAAATTCCTTATATGGTTCAAAAAACAACTAACATGAAAATAAGAAAAACTTATATTCCCTTAAATTCCTTATATGGTTCAAAAAACAACTAACATGAAAATAAGAAAAACTTATATTCCCTTAAATTCCTTATATGGTTCAAAAAACAACTAACATGAAAATAACAAAATCATATTTAAAAGACCTTGTTTATAAAGTTAACGGTGCCGCAATTGAGGTACACAAAGCATTAGGTCCTGGTTTACTCGAAAGTGTTTATCACAAATGTCTTAACAAAGAATTATCACTTCGTGGTATAAAATATCAATCGGAATTAGTCGTAAATGTCAATTACAAAGGACTGAAATTAGATACCGATTTGAGATGCGATTTATTTATAGAAGGAATTTTACCTGTTGAGCTAAAAGCCGTTGATACCATTCACCCAATACATGAAGCCCAACTAATGACCTATATGAAACTATTAAAAGTACCCAAAGGGTTACTAATAAATTTCAACGTAACACATATTTTCAAAGAAGGACAAAAAACCTATGTGAATGAACTTTATAGAAACTTACTTGAGTAAAAAATTTAAAATCATATAAGAGAAGAAAAACGTATGTTTCCTTATAATCCTTATATAGTCCAATATAACATCGTTTAAAATGAAAGTATTACTTATAGAAGATGAAATGCCTGCGCAACGTTTGCTAAAAGAAACCTTGCAAGAAATAGAATTCGAAACTGAAGTAGTGGGTTGTTTAAACAGTATAAAATCTGCTGTTGCTTGGTTTCAAAACAATCCGCATCCAGATATTGTTTTGTTGGATATTCAATTATCTGATGGACTCAGTTTTGAAATTTTTAAGCAAGTAAAAGTTGATAGCACAATTATATTTACTACCGCTTATGACGAATATGCCATACAAGCATTCAAAGTAAATAGTATTGATTATCTGTTAAAACCCATTGAAAAAGACGAGTTGCAAACTGCTTTTGAGAAGTACTTTCAATACAATACCCAATTCATTCAAGAAAAGAATTCCAACATAGATTTTAAGGAACTTGCTTCGCTCATAAAAAATGAAAAACCCAATTATCGAAAACGTTTTTTAATTCAATCTAACGAGTCTTTCTTTCATTTGCCTGTTGAAGAAATTGCATTCTTTTACAGTATGCAAGGCATTACTTTTGCTGTTACTTTTGAAAAAAGAGAATATCCCGTTAATTTTTCATTGGAAAGTTTAAAAGATCAATTACAACCTGATAATTTTTTTAAAATAAATCGTCAATTCATAGTGAGTTTGAATGCTATTAAAAGAGTCCATTCCTATTTTAATGGGAAACTAAAACTGGAACTACAACCTTCATATACAGAGGATATTGTAGTTGGTAAAGACAAGGCAGCAGCTTTTAAACGCTGGTTAGATAGGTAAAGAGAAGGAGAAAAATTTAAACTAAACCTATTAAGTTCTAATAATCAGTATTTTACATAATTGTATTAAATAATAAGTAGTGTCATAGATTAATTGATGACGAGTTTTTTGGTCTAAATTATAATATTAATTTCTATGACATTTATGAAAACGAATGTCTGGCTGAGCCTGTCGAAGACTGAAGTTTTAAGAAGAAACTCACTTCGACAGGCTCACTTCGACAGGCTCTGTGTGACATTTAGTTTTAGGATTGGCTTTTGTTAAAACGAATGTCTTTTTGATGCCTCGAATGACATTCAATAATAACATAATCATTTTGTTTATGACACCACCAGATAATAGATAATATATTATCTATTTGACATATATTTTGTATATTTGGATAATATATTATCTATTATGGGAAAGTATAGTGTAAATAAAGTTCCATCTGATATTCTTGTATTAATTGCACAAAATGTTGTTGCATTAAGAAAAGAGAAGGGATGGACACAACAAGAATTATCTGAAAAATCAGACGTTTCGTATGGTAGCATTAAGAGGTTTGAAACATCCGGTCAAATATCGCTTGAGTCTCTTCTCAAAATTGTAGAATCCTTACAAAGGCTTTCCGAATTTGAAAAAATTCTTCTTCCTCCAAAGGAAAATCAACGAATAAAAAAATTATTTGAATATTAATGAAGAAATCTCTTAAAACAAGAAATAAAGGCAGAAAGCTAATTAATGTTTCTATTAGATTTTCAGGGGATGAAATTGAAGTTGGAAAATTACTATTAGACAATAGAATGGTTCATTTCAAATATAGCGATGATTTTTTAGCTCAAGGCTTAAATTTATCACCTAATAAGACTGCAATTCGACAATAGTATTCAAATTGCAGATCCAGACCCTTTTCATGGAATATTTGGAGTATTTGATGATTCATTACCAGATGGGTGGGGAATGTTATTATTGAATCGGGTCCTAGAGAAACAAGGGCTGTCATTCAGGGCAATCGGGTTTAATTTTGATAAATTTTCTATTATTCATAATTGATTTAAATTGCTGTTTTTTAGATAAATAGCATAAAATTTCTTTATTTAGTTCATTGATTTTTAGTATCTTCAAAAGAAAATGATACAAAAATCAATGATACACTTTTCAACATTAACAGATCCTACTATAGGTATTTCGAGAAGTTGTACGGTATTAAAATATCTTAAAATTATTTCCGTTATTTGAATATTATTTATGAAGAAACTATTTTTATTCTTTTTTGCAAATTTTGTTTTACAAACTGCTAGTTCTCAAGTTAGCAATTCTATTTTGTCTCAAGGAGATTGGTATAAATTTTCTGTTGATACTACAGGTGTTTTTAAAATTGATAGAAATTTGCTACAACAAATAGGCGTTTCTACCAACAATTTAAATCCAAAAAAAATTCATATTTATGGTAATGGAGGAAACCTATTACCTGTTTTAAATAGCGATTTTAGATATGACGATTTACAAGAAAACGCTATTTATATTGAAGGCGAAGATGATGGAGTTTTTAATACGAATGATTTTATTCTTTTTTATGCCAAAGGTCCCCACGATTGGGAAGTAAATACCACCAATGAAACCGCAACACACAGGCAAAATATTTTTTCTGACAAAGCCTATTATTTTATTACCGTAAATGATATTGACGGAAAAAGAATACAACAAAAAACGCCAGTAACAGGCAGTGCTACTTTGCAACTAACTACTTTTGACGATTTTATTTTTTACGAAAAAGAAGAAGTAAATTTATTTGCAGTCGGTACTCAATGGTTTGGAGAAGATTTTAGTATAGAAAACACCCAAGATTTTACAATTCCGTTTCCAAATGCGCTTGCCAATACAGACATTAGTGTGAAAGTACGAGGAGTTTCTACCTCTACAACGCCTTCATCTATGAGTGTAAATGTGAATGCACAAAATATTTATACACTCAACTTTTCATCCGTAAATCCAAGTGGTTTAACGAAAGCAAATCCAGCAGAAAGAACTGCTTCCATAGAAAATTCTGCTAACTCAATAGCTATTTCAATTACCTATGACAATGCTGGAAATCCGTCTGCAAAAACCTATTTAGATTTTATAGAAATTGTTGGTAAAAAACAATTAATTGCTACTGATAAACAATTCTCTTTTAGAAGTTTTCAACAAGCAAATACTACTGGAGTGGTAGAATATCAAGTACAAAACGCATCTACTATTTTTCAAATTTGGGATGTTTCCAATTCCATAGAACCAAAAAATATTGCGAATGAAAGTGCGGGGAATGATTTTAATTTTAAAGATGATGCAGGAAGTTTAAAAGAATATATCGCTTTAAACCAAACAGATTTCTACATTCCAGAAACCGTAGAAAATTCAAAAATTATTAATCAGAATGTACATGCAATCAAGGATATTAATTATTTAATTATCACAAATCAAGAACTTTCTTCACAGGCACAAAGGCTAGCGGATTATCATCAAACAAATTCTAATCTAACAACGCAAGTTGTTTTGGTGGATGAGATTTATAACGAGTTTTCATCAGGATCTAAAGATATTACAGGCATTCGAGATTTTATCAACCACGTATATACAACCAATTCGTCTCCAGACAAAAAATTAAAATATGTCTGTTTTTTTGGTGATTCTTCTTACGATTATAAAGATAGAATTGCAGGAAATAATAATATTGTCCCTGTAAAATTGGCTCCAAGTAGTTTTAATTTGGCAACTTCTTGGGTTACAGACGATTTTTTTGTAATGTTAGATGACAATGAAGGCACGATGTTAGCATCGCATACTATAGATGTCATTTCTAGCAGAATTCCAGTATCCACCCTACAGCAAGCCCAAGATGTAGTTGATAAAATTTTATCGTATTACCAGAGAACAGCTATTGGAGATTGGCGAAATACCATAACACTTTTAGCCGATGACATAGATGCTAATTCAGACATTCAAATACAAAGTGGTGTAGAAATAGTTGCTGACGAAATTAAAAACAACAAACCTATTTTTAATGTGCATAAAATTTATGCAGATTCCTATGTACAAGAAAATTCTTCTGGTGGAGAACGGTATCCGCAAGTAAACAAAGCCATTACCAATGCCATAGAAAAAGGAACATTGGTATTTGATTATTTTGGGCATGGAGGTGAAGATGGATTTGCAAGTGAACGAATTTTAGAAAAACCTCAAATTCCAAGATTTTAATAACCCCAATACCTTACCGCTTTTAATCACAGTTACTTGCGATTTTTCTCGATTTGACAATCCAAATAGAATTACGGCTGGTGAATTGACTTTATGGAATCAAAATGGAGGTGCAGTAAGTATGATAACCACCACAAGAGAAGTGTATATTTCTGTTGGACAAAACTTTAATGAAGCCTTAATTAAAATTTTATTAGAATTTAATGGCGAAGATTTTACCATTGCAGAAGCTTTAAAAGAAACAAAAAATCAGTTTTCAAGTTCGCAAAAGTTTTTTATCTATTATTTTGGAGATCCAGCAATGAAATTGGCAGTTCCAAAACCCAATGTTCGTATTACAAAAATGAATGGTATAGACATTACCCAATCTATTGATACCCTAAAAGCCTTATCCAGAGTAAGTTTTGAGGGTGTTATAACGGATAATTCAAATACTATTTTAACAGATTTCAACGGCTCTTTATCTACCACCGTGTTTGATAAACCCATAGATAAGCAAACTTTAGACAATGATAATTTTGGGATTGTGATGACTTTTGATACCCAAGACAGCAAATTGTTTAGAGGAAAATCTACCGTAGAAAACGGTATTTTTAATTTCGAATTTATTGTGC
>JBMYWO010000127.1:0-5267 GCA_049607505.1 Polaribacter sp. | reverse complement strand
AACCTGAAAGGTCTTGATAACGAAAAACTTACAAGGTTTTCAATCAATGACACTTATTTTTTGTCATATACTTAGGTCAGAGTGTTTAACTGCTAATCTCAAAATTATGAAAAAATATATGATTGGTATTGATATTTCTAAAGATACTTTTAGAGACTGTATAAACAATACAAAGTCAGATATCTTAATTTGAATTTTTAATACCGTTGAATTTTCTTTGAAATAGAAAATCTAACTAATGCACCACTATCATCCTCAATTAAAAAAGATAGTATCAAAAACTCAAGGTAATTAATACAATAGCAAATAAATTAGTATTACGTATTTTTGACGTGGTCAAAAAGAAATAACCCTTTTGTTAAATTTTAAATAAAAATTGTTTCAAATTAACAATACCATAAATCTTAATATTGAATGAATATTTACCTACATAAAAACATTTTAATAGCATTTCTTTTCTTCTTTTGTTTGCAGTTTTGCGCTCAAGAAAAAAAAGAGATTATTCCGAAAACGTATATCGCTTATAAAACTCAAAAGGCTATTATTATTGATGGAAAAGCAGATGAAACTGTTTGGAAAAAAGCAAAATGGGCGACTAATTTTATTGATATTGAAGGCATTAAAATACCTAAATATCAAACCAATATAAAAATGTTATGGGACGAAAACTACTACTATATTCTAGCTAACATTCAAGAACCGCATATTTGGGGAACTATAAAAGAACGTGATGCTATTATTTATTATAATAATGATTTTGAGGTATTTATAGACCCAGATGGCGACACTCATAATTATTATGAACTGGAAATCAACACATTAAATACGGTCTGGGATTTGTTTATTGGAAAACCGTATAGAGAATTAAATTCGCCAGTATTAAACGATTGGAATTTTACAGGGTTAAAATCGGCAGTACGTATTGATGGTACGCTAAATAATCCAACCGATATTGATAAAAGTTGGACTTTGGAAATAGCCATTCCATTTAAAGATTTAAGAACGGCTTACAGACAAAATAATGTGCCAAGAAATCAATTTTGGCGTGTAAACTTCTCTAGAGTAAATTGGGAACATGAGATTACAAACGGCAACTATTCAAGAAAAAAAGATAAAAACGGGAAGTATGCACACGAATACAATTGGGTGTGGTCGCCTCAAGGTGTCATTAATATGCACGAACCCGAAAAGTGGGGTTATGTTTATTTTTCTTCTAAAAAAGTAGGAACAGATATCTTTACTATTCCTCAAGATGAAAAAATAAAATGGGCGATGTATGCGCTGTATAGAAATCAAAAAGCATATTATTCAAAACATAAAGTATGGATTACCTCTTTAGCAAAATTACAAGAAGATACTATTGTTATAAATGACAAAATCATAACATTCGTTTTAGAAAATCATAAAACAGGCTATAATTTAAGCGTAATAAGTCCTTTTACCCAAAAAGAACTGATTATGACCGAAGATGGTAAAATGATAGTAAATTAAAACACAATCCTTTGCCAATGACAATATATTAAGATGAATAATGTTGCTTTAATCTAAAGAATTTTCCGAGGCTCTGCTTCGAGGTAGTTCATCTAAAAACCACATCATTAATGGTATATTTTTTACATATATAATGTAGAATGGTATATACTAACATGTGTACAAAAACCAAACAGATAAAGGCATACAAAGGCACTCCAAAAATTTGATAGGGCCAATAATAGGTCCAAACGCCTAAATAAATAGTAATCATTTCGCCAAAGGCAGGAAGTATTAATGCTAATAAAATGGCTAAAATAATTTTATTTTTTTGTGTTTTTTTTGATAAAAAGGGAATAATGTTTCTTTCTAACTTATATAAAAAATGAAAAGCTAGCATCCACGCAAAAGGCAACCAAAGTGGCAATTCTCTTTCTATTTCATGATATTCCCAATAACCATTTGTAACTCCCCACGTTTCGCCAACAATTCCACCAAAACCAGTTAGTAACATACCGACAATCAAAAGCCAGTTTTTGTTTGTTTTTGGTTGTATAATTTCTTTATAAATATTATGCCCAATTTTTAGAATTAAAATGATCGCAATAATAGCATCATATTTTTTTAAATAGCCAATGAAAATTCCAGCTATAACTAATTTTAAACTTGCTTTTAAAATTTCTAAAAAGAATTGTTTTTTGTTTGTAATCATCTACATATTTTCAACAATAAAAATAGCTTTTTTATTTGAATCATAGAAACCAAATTTATTAACTCAAGAAGTTTTAAGTTCTTTTTAGTTTCTTGTGATGTAATTGATATATTTGTCTTTTAACTTATACAAACAATCATTTATGCATATTTCGATTACAGGTGATTTAGGAAGCGGGAAAAGTACTGTTGGAAAATTACTTCGTTCTCATTTTAATTATACATTTATTTCTACTGGACAAATTCAAAGAGAGTTAGGGCAGAAATATGGAATGAATACTTTAGAGTTTAACCAATATACGGATCATAATATTGATATTGACCATTATATTGATGACCACTTAAAACAAATTGACAAAGGCCATATACCACATATTTTAGATTCTAGGCTTGCTTGGTTTTTTGTCCCAAGTTCATTTAAAGTGTATCTATTGTGCTTTGAGGAAATTGCTGCATCAAGAATAATTAGAGATGATTCACGAGTTGGTGAGCCTGACGCAGATTCTGTAAAGCAAAAAATTAAGGATTCAAATCTTAGAAGAAAAATTGAAAATGTAAGGTTTGAAAAAAATTATGGAGCAATTTTTAGTATCGTAAAAAACTTTGATTTAGTCTTAGATACTTCATTTTTAACCATTGAACAAGTATCCAAGGCGATTATCTCTAGTTATACAAAATGGAAAGCTAAAAATGATTATTCAAATTTTCTATTAGCTCCAAGAAGAATATATCCATTAAAAGATATTAGATTCATTGCATCTGACGAAGCAAAAAATATAAAGAAACATATATCAGAATTCGGCTATAATTATGAATTTCCTGTTCAATTGCTAGAGAAAGAAAATTTCTTTTATATGTATGATGGGCATAAAAGATTAGGCGCAAGTATGTACTGCAACTTACCTATTATTCCTTCATCTATAATAGCTTCAGATAAGGATAAAATGTTGTCTAATGAATTCACTGCCGAGAAGTATATAAAAAACTCTTTTAGTTTAAATCAATGTTATGATTGGGAGGATGCTCATTCGTTCAAATATTATAACTATCCCAAATTGTGAAAGCCAATAACAGAAAATTTTTGTTCAGGAAAAAGTACTTTGTTTAGGGTAATTAGATGTTGTTTTTGTGGTATCAAAAAACCTTAATTAAGTTCTTTGGTTTCAACATTTCTACCTAGATATATTAAAGAAATATTTTCTTTAGCTTCTTCATTTTTTTCAAACTCTGGTATTAAAAACAAATCGTTTCCTTTTTTAACAAACAACGGAATGGATTTTAATTCATTAAATAATTTAGAAAACATTTTATTATAGGCGTCTTCTGAAGCTATTTCTACCTCATAAATTTTAGGATTGTCTCTAAACGCTTCACTTAAATTTATATAATCGTCTTTGGGAGTAAAGAACTGTTCTTTTTGATTATTTTTTGCGCTTTTAATCTCTTTTGAAGTTGCCAATCTGTATGCGCCATGTTCGCCAAAAGATTTAGAAAAACTGTTCAAAGCATATTCATTTACAGCCTCACTACCTGTCATTGCTATTAAATATCCAACATCATTTAACTCAATATTATCGGTTAAATTATCGTCATAAATATTCACGTCAAAAGCTTCTAAACCAGTATTTATGGCATCCTCTATATAGTTTTTGTTGGAATCTATTAAGACGACTCTTTTATTATTTTCTTTTAAATAATTAGCAATTAATCTTGCTGGACTTGAAGCACCAACAATTAAAATAGCATCAGAACTTTTTAGAAAAACACCTACCCATTTTGCAAAAAATCTTGCTGTGGTCGCATTCAATAAAACGGTTCCTAAAACAACCATAAAAACTAATGGAGTTATATATTCTGCGCCTTCTATTCCTTCTTTTAATAACTTACTTCCAAACAAAGAAGCAATACCTGCAGCTACAATTCCTCTTGGCCCTACCCAACTGATAAATAGTTTTTCATTCAATTTTAAATTGGATTTATGTGTACTTAAAAAGACGGCTAATGGTCTGATTATAAATACTACGAAGGCAAATAAAATGGCTGTTTTCCATGTGTATAACAGCATTAAATCTTCCATATTTATATTGGCTGCTAGTAAAATAAAAAGGATAGAAATAAGCAAAACACTTAAAGATTCTTTAAAATATAATAACTCCTTTAGATTTTTCAGTTTCCCGTTTCCTAAAACCATTCCCATAACAACTACTGCTAAAAGACCCGATTCATGAGCAAAAATTTCTGATTCAACAAAAACTAACAATACAGTAGAAAGCGAAACTACATTTAGTAAGTAATGTGGAATTAATTTCTTATTGATTGCGTAGGCTAAAGCGTGCGCAAATGTAAACCCGAAAGTAGTTCCAAAAAGTAAAATTTTACCAAACTCCATTAAAGCCGTTTTTGTAAAACCACTTCCACCTCCTACACTTATAAATTCAAAAACCAAAACAGCCACCAAAGCACCAATAGGATCTATGAGAATTCCTTCCCATTTTAAAACCGTAGAAATATCTTTTTTAAGAGGAATGTTTCTTAAAATTGGTGTGATTACTGTAGGACCTGTTACAATAATTAATCCTGAAAAAAGAAAAGAAAGATCCCAACTTAGATCAAATATAAAATGAGCTATGATACCAGCACCAAAAAAAGTAACTGCTGAACCTAGTGTAATTAATTTTGTAATAACAGGTCCCACATTTTTAATTTCATTTTTTTTAAGTGTTAAGCCTCCTTCAAAAAGAATAATACTAATGGCAAGTGAAACAAAATAATATAAACTATCTCCAGGAAATAAGCCTTTTGTACCATTCCAAATAGGTTCAATCCATTTAGAACCATCTTCACTTAAATAAGTAGCAGCAATTGGTCCTACCAGAAGACCTATTAAAATTAAAGGCAAAATCGCTGGGATTTTAAATTTCCAAGCAACCCATTGTGCCAATATTCCTAAAATGACAATTCCTGCTAATTCTAACATAATTTATTTTTAACCTTTTTTACTATATGACAAGAACGAGTGTCTTTTTGCGATGTTTAAATTACCGACTTAAACTGCTCTAAAAAACGTTTATCATTTTCATAAAACA
>JBMYWO010000126.1:0-5501 GCA_049607505.1 Polaribacter sp. | reverse complement strand
CATTGTGTTGCACTTTCCAATTATAGACATTGCCAGCAAGAATATAAATACTACTTCCCATCAATTTATTTACCCATTTTCTGCTAGAAAAAGACTCGTGATTGCTGTCGTGCATTACATTCATACCAACGCCAGCCATTCCAATTCCTGTAAGAATCATCAATAAAATCATGATCCATTGAGGCATAGAAATGGTCAAAATTAAAATAAACGGAATTAAAAATAATGAAAACATAAGGGTAGCTTTGGTATATAATTTCCAGTTGCCAGTACGTTTTATATTGTTTTCTTTAAAGTAAGAATTTACTCTTTTGTTTAAAGTTCTAAAAAACTTTGCCTTATCTATTCTAGAAAAATTTATTGTTTGCATGATAATAAATTCTAATTTACAAACTTATGTCTTTTTGTTTTATCTACGTATGTTAAACGTCAGTTTTTATGAAGAATTGTTTATTAACAAAGAACTACTTTTGCAATAGAGATAATTTTGATGGAAATAATACACAAATACTTTACTAATTTAACTACTACACAAGTAGCGCAATTTACCAAGTTACAAGATTTATACAAAGATTGGAACGTAAAAATTAATGTGGTTTCTAGAAAAGATATTGACGAGTTGTATTTAAGACATGTTTTACATTCTTTAGGAATTGCAAAAGTGATACAATTTAAACCCAATTCTAAAGTGATGGATGTGGGTACAGGTGGTGGTTTTCCTGGAATTCCACTAGCAATTTTATTTCCTGAAACACAATTTCATTTGATTGATTCTATTGGAAAAAAAATAAAAGTAGTCAATGAAGTTGCTGAAAATTTAGGTTTAGAAAATATAAAAACGACACACGGAAGAGTAGAAGAAGTAAAAGACACTTACGATTTTATAGTAAGCAGAGCGGTAGCACGAATGGAAACTTTTGTCCATTGGACAAAAGGTAAAATTAGCAAAAAACAACATCATAATTTAAAAAATGGAATCCTCTATTTAAAGGGAGGCAATTTAACGGAAGAGTTACAAAAATATACTTCAGCAAAAATCTATGATTTATCTAACTATTTTGATGAACCTTTTTTTGAAACTAAAAAAGTGGTTCATTTGGGCATGAAGTTTAGGTAGTATATACTATTGAAACATTCTTCTATCAAAAGGAAAATCTGTTATTTCAATTATTTTAATCTTTTTAAAATCTTTATGATAAGGATTTATTAAATAATTAAAATCGCCTTTTACAACAGCAGATGGAACTTTCATAATACATGTATCATTTGAATTGATAAAATGATATCCAATTTTTGTTGTCGTAGAACTTGGTGGGTTATTATTCCAGTTTTTATGCAATTCTTCTATATGTAATTTTTTTATAGAAATATTGTCAGGAACATCAATAGTAATCATCACATAATCACTTGGTAAAGTGGCTATTGTTAAATGCACTGCAACTTCTGCCATTGCTAAAGCTCGGCTTTCTGCGGTATAAATAATTTCTATTCCTTTAGAATTCCATCTATTATTAGATTTCGCAGCTCCCTTTCCGTTCAATACTGTTGAATATTTCCGTTTGGATAATCTAAAAACCTTCATTATGAGAAAACTCCATGCTCTATTCTATTTAACTCTGCCATAACTAATTCTTTACCATAAGAATCTTTTAAAAGCTCTGCTGGTTTTAAGTTGCTTAAAGCATAAGATGGTGTATTTAGCCATAAATAAAATTGTTGAGTAGAATCAAAAACTTCCTTCCCAAAACTTGTTACTTCTGCCAATTCTATTATTTTTTCTGTATGAATTGGTTTAAAAAGATAACTTGTATCATTACTATATCTTTGTAAAGATTTTTTAGAAATATTTAAATATGTTGCCCAATCATCTTCTGTAAATGGGCTAATATTTTTTATTATATTAAATAATTTGTAAGGCAAACCTTTTCTAATAGTCTGAATGATAAGCATTTTATTTTCAAAAAAACTTGGGAAGGTTATTTTTTCTTTATTAAATTTAAAAAGTGAAGAGTTACTAGTATTTCTAACATAGCTAACAATTGCCTCATTAACTACATTAAAATCTGATGTATTTTTTTCATATTTTTTAACAGCCATAGGTAAAGTCATTTGACTACAAATATAAGTCATTTGTCTCTTTCTAAAAAATATTTTAACAGTTTTTTTACAATTTTTCTTTTTTAGTGCTTAAATTATCCTAAAAATTCAGAAGTATTATCTTTTCTAAAGGTAGAAATTTTCAGTATAAAAAATTGTTTTTTTAGGAATCTTTCTTAATTTTTCTAGTTCCTTCATACAATTCATACTTTACAAATCGACAATCTAAATCGGCATTTTTTAGCAGAATTCGTTTGGAAGTTCGTAAGCCAACATATTTTAAGGCTTGTATATCTGAAGTAATGAACCAAGCAGTAGAATTAGAATAATGATGTTTTAGAGTATCGCCTATTTTTTTATAAAATTCAGCAATATCAATGTTTAAACGCTCTCCATAAGGGGGATTAAATAAGATTGTTGTATTGCCAAAAACTTCCTTTTTAGAATTAAAGAAATTTACATGATGTACTCCAATAAACTCTTCTAAATTAGCATTTTTAATATTTACTTTTGCTTTCTGCACAGCAGAAGGTGCTTTGTCAAAACCCATAATTTTAAAGTGTGATGAACGTATTTTTTTCAACAAAGCATCTTGAATAGTAAAGTATAAATCTTCATCATAATCTTTCCAATTTTCAAAAGCGAATAACTTTCTATTAATATTTGCAGGAATGTTATTGGCAATCATTGCTGCTTCAATCAAAATTGTACCAGAACCACACATTGGATCAATAAAATTTTCATCGCCTGTATAACCAGATAGCAAAATCATACCAGCAGCCAAAACTTCATTTATAGGAGCAATATTGGTAGCAGTTCTATATCCGCGCTTGTGAAGAGAATCTCCAGAAGAATCCAAAGAAATGGTCAACCAATCTTTTTGAATATGAATATGGATTTTTACATCAGGATATTTTACATCTACATTGGGTCTTTTGCTATATTTATGGCGAAAATAATCTGCAATGGCATCTTTAGATTTTAAAGAAATATAATGTGAATTTGATGTAAAATTTTTAGAGTTCACAACAGCACCAATTGCAAAAGTCCCATTTACATCTAAATAATTTTCCCATTTTACTTTTTGAATGGCTTCATACAAATCTTCTTCGTCAAAAATTTTACATGTTTTTATAGGTTTTAAAATTCGAACTGCTGTTCTCAACCCAATATTTGCTTTGTACATAAAACCTTTATCACCTCTAAAAAAAACACTTCTTATTCCTTCTTTTATATGTTGCGCTCCCAATTTTTTAAGTTCGTTTGCTAATACACTTTCTAGCCCAAAAAGTGTAGTTGCTACCATTTTAAAATCTCTATCCATATTCTTATAATTGGTTACAAAAATAGCTTATGCAATTTAAAATTTTGGTAATCTTAAATAAAATTATAGTATCTTTGGTATATGAGTAAAAAATATAAAATAGCTAGTTTGTTTTCAGGATGTGGAGGGCTTGATTTGGGTTTTATTCAAGCAGGATATGAAGTTGTGTGGGCAAACGATTTTTTTAAAGAAGCTGTTGAAACTTACAAACATAATATAGGAAATCATATTGTTTATGGAGATATTACTCAAATACCTAGTTCGGAAATCCCTAATTATTTTGATATTCTTTTAGGAGGTTTTCCTTGTCAAGGTTTTTCTATTGCTAATACCAAAAGAAGTATGGAAGATGAAAGAAATTTTTTATACAAAGAGTTTTTGAGGATCATCAAAGACAAACAGCCTAAATTTTTTGTTGGAGAAAATGTAAAAGGATTATTATCTATTGAAAACGGTCAACCTTATTTAGGGATGGACATTCCTGGGATTGTTTTAAAACTTGAAAACAACTTTGAAACTATTGGGTTTTTGTCTAATTCTAAATGATTGTTTTGAATAAAAGAATAAATAAGATGTTTCTCAATGAGGTTTATCTCATAAGAATTAAATAATTCATTTAGGACACTCTTATTCATAATGTTGACTATAAGTAACAAGTTTATGCTTTTTATTCGGAAAAACCAAATGCGTTATTCAATTTATTAGGCTGTAAAAAGTAAACCAAAAAGGTAAGAAAAAATATCCATTTTGAATAATTATTTTTTTCATAACTTTATCTTGCTATGAAAAGGTTACTGGATTACTTACCATTACACTTTACTGTATTGTTAATTGTAGGAATTGTTACGCAATTTTATACACATTTTTGGCTGTTCGGTTTTTATAAATTATTAGCTATACTCCTATTTTTTTCCTGCCTTTTAGTGATTCTTAAAAGCAAAAAAAATACAACAATAGGTTCTCTTTTGCTGTTCTTTTTTATTGGTGTTTTTGCTGTTTATTTTAATAATGATGCTAATTATAAAAACTTCTATAAGCATTATTTACATGATAGTTCTTCAGTAATTTTCAAAGTATCTAAAGTTTTAAAATCAGGGGATTTTTATGATAAATATCATATTGAAATTATTCAGGTTGATACTATAAAAACTAGAGGATGTGTTCTACTAAATATTCATAAAGATAGCTTACAAAGACGACTTCAGGTTGATGAAAAAATCTATCTAAAACCTATATTTAAAGAACTCATTCCGCCATTAAATCCGCATCAATTTAATTACAAATCGTATTTAGCAAAACAGGGAATTTACCAACAAGTATTTATAGAAAATAACGAATATAAAAAACTTGGTTTTGCAAAATTTTCTTTGAAAGGAATTTCAGCAAAATTTAGAAAAAGAATTCAAGAATCATTGAAGAAATATCATTTTAAAGATGATGAATTGGCTGTTATCAATGCCTTGCTTTTAGGCCAAAGACAAGATATTTCTAAAGAATTGATTTCAGATTATTCAAGAGCGGGAGCTATACACATTCTAGCCGTTTCTGGTTTGCATGTGGGTATTATTTTGTTGATTTTATTAGCCATTTTTAAACCACTAGAAAGACTAAAAAAAGGAAAATTTTTAAAAGCAATTTTGATTGTTGTATTTCTTTGGATGTTTGCATTTATTGCGGGTTTGTCAGCATCCGTTGTAAGAGCAGTAACGATGTTTACATTTTTAGCCGTTGGGCAATCTTTTCAACAAAAAAATGTGATTGAATTTTCTTTAATTTCTTCGATGTTTTTTCTGTTATTGATAAAACCAATGTTCTTGTTTGACGTAAGTTTTCAGTTGAGTTATTTAGCAGTTTTTGGCATTGTTTGGGTACAGCCAAAATTGTACAAAATATGGAGTCCAAACTTTAAAATTATAAATAAATTTTGGCAATTAGTTACAGTTTCAATTGCTGCACAAGTGGGTATTCTACCTTTAAGCCTGTATTATTTTCATCAATTTCAATTAATCTAATATTTGTATTATGTCTAATTGCAACCTGCCCTGCAACTCTTAGTTCATACTCATTATTAGTTCTATCA
>JBMYWO010000125.1:0-5533 GCA_049607505.1 Polaribacter sp. | reverse complement strand
TAGTGCCAGAAGCATCCACAAAAGTGGCTACTAATCTGCTCCCTCTTTTTTGAGCTACCGATTTTATGTATGTAATTTTTCCAACAATTTGCACTTCAGAATTGTTAGATTGTAAATCTTTAATTGCGTAAAACTGTGTTTTATCAATATACCTAAAGGGAAAAAAATTCAATAAATCATTACAGGTTTTTATACCCAATTCTGTGTATAAAAGCGTTGCTCTTTGTACACTAACTCCTGTAATGTATGTAATTGGTTTACTTAAATTCAAATCAAAAATATATGAATAACGAAAATACAGAATTCATCTTTAAAAAAATGAATTGACGAATTCAATCTCGGTACTCAAAACAAAAACTTCTTGCTTTTCCATACTGCTTTGTCTTTCCGAAGGAAACTCACGTACTGTGATTCACTTTACGTGAGACCCTTATGCAAGGGAGCATGCTCCCTTGTTATAAAGGTTTGTTAAAGTTTTAGCATTCTTTAACTCATTTCGTTACTTATTCTTAATTTTAGACCACATTTTTTAACCAAATCAAACATAATGAAAAAAATCACTTTATTCGTTTTATCAATTTTCTTCATCACTTCTTCTGCAATTGCACAAGATACTGTTAAGGAAGAAAAACAAACCCAACAAGGTCATACAGACCAAAACAAATTCAGACAAATGAAAGATGTTTTGGCAACTCCAAATGACCAACATACTGCTTCGGGTGCGCCAGGTCATCAATATACACAACAAAAAGTAGATTATGTGATGGATCTTCGTTTAGACGAAGCAACAAATCGTATCTATGGTGATGAAAAAATTACCTATCATAACAATTCTAAAGATCATTTAGAATATTTATGGGTGCAGTTAGACCAAAATATGAGAGCAGATGATTCTAAAACTCCTTTGGCTAAATCTGGTGGTGCTTCGGCATTTTTAACTCCAGATAATTTTAAAAGCACCTATATGAAAGAAGGCAAAGGTTTTGGCTTTAATATTGAAAAGGTGGAAAGCAATGGCAGACCACTATCGCATTTTATTAATAGAACAATGATGAGAGTTAATCTGCCTAACGCATTAGCTCCAGGAGGTGTTTTTAATTTTAGAATTAAATGGAATTATTTGGTGAATAATTCTGTAAAAGACGGTGGTCGTTCAGGATTTGAAGATTTTCCTGACGGAAATAACAATTATACCATAGCACAGTTTTTTCCAAGATTGGCAGTATATAACAATGTAGAAGGATGGCAAAATATGCAATTTTGGGGTCGTAGTGAATGGGCGTTAGAATTTGGAGATTATGATGTAAAAATAACCGTGCCTGCAGATCATATTTTAGATGCAACTGGAGAATTGCAAAACGAAAAAGAGGTATTAACTAGAACACAGCGCAAACGTTTTGAAAAAGCTAGAAAAACTTTTGACAATCCTGTAATGATTGTTACACAAGCCGAAGCGGAAGTTGCTGAAAAAACTCGTGCCACAAAAACAAAAACGTGGCATTTTAATGCGAAGAATGTAAGAGATTTTGCCTTTGCATCATCAAGAAAATATATTTGGGACGCGATGGCTGTAAATATTAATGGAAAAACGGTGATGGCAGTTTCTATGTATCCAAAAGAAGGAAATCCTTTGTGGGAAGAACATTCTACAAGAGTGGTTGCCAATACATTAGAAGAATATTCTAAATTAACGTTTGACTATCCGTATAGCAAAGCAATTTCTGTGCATGCCAAAAATCAAGGAATGGAATATCCTATGATTTGTTTTAATTATGGAAGACCAAATCCTGACGGAACCTATTCAGACAGAGTTAAAAATGGAATGATTGGCGTGATTACACATGAGGTTGGACATAACTTTTTTCCTATGATTGTAAATTCTGACGAGAGACAATGGACGTGGATGGATGAAGGTTTAAATTCTTTTGTAGAGATTTTGGCAGAATTAGATTATGACCCTAATTTTAATACTAGAAACTTGCCAAAAGACATTGTTCGTTATATGGGCGGAGACCAAAGCAATATTTCCCCTATAATGTCGCAAGGAGATTATGTAAAACAGTTTGGACCCAATGCGTATACCAAGCCAGCCGCTGGTTTGTATATGTTAAGACAAACCATTATGGGACCCGAATTATTTGATCACGCATTTAGAACCTATTCAAAAAGATGGATGTTTAAGCATCCAACACCTGCCGATTTCTTTAGGTCTATGGAAGATGCTTCGGGTATGGATTTAGATTGGTTTTGGAGAGGTTGGTTTTATACAACCGATGTTTCCGATATTGGTATTGGTAGCGTAAAACCACTATATCTTACGGATAAGCCTAGTCAAAGAATTACAGACATCATTAAAACAAATCCTAGAGCAAAAGCATATTTTGAAGGTTTGGGTGATTTGGTCTATTTGACAGACAAAAAAGAAGATGCTAATCCTACTGTGATGAATAAATATGTAGAAGATGCCTCTAAAGTACCTTCGTATATTTATTCTGTAGAATTTGAAAAACCTGGTGGTTTGGTATTACCGCTTATTGTAGAACTTACATACAAAGATGGTACAAAAGAAAAGGTTACCTATCCTGCACAAATATGGATGAAGGATGATACGAAAGTGAAAAGAGTGTTTTCGTCAACTCAAGAAATTACAAGTATAAAAGTAGATCCAGATTTAGAAACTGCTGATGTAGATACGTCTAACAATAGCTGGCCTAAAAAAGAAGCTACAAAATTTGATCAATTTAAAAACAGAATAAAAGGGTAAAAACTGAAAAGTTTTATGCTTAAAAAAGTCAATCAAATAAAAATGATTGGCTTTTTTGTTATCCAATAAAAACAGAATGAGACCCTTCAGGTTTTGAAAACCTGAAGGGTCTGAAACATCATAGGCTATTAATTAACTGATAATTAATAGTTTAATTTTTTTGATTCAATTTTTGTTATCCACTTTATAAGTATTTACTAAATCCATAATAAAACGGATAGATTTTATTTCTTTCACAAAAAATTAACCTTACTATAAGCGAATATTCCTATTATTGCACTATGCAAAGAATTATATTTATTGTGTGTTTTATCATTTCTATAAACACATTTTCTCAAAACGATAGTATTTCGCCATTAAATTTAAAAGGTCAAATTGTTCATGCAGAAAGCAAACGTGCTTTGAGTGCTGCTCATATTTTAAACTTAAACACTGTAGAAGGTACGATTACAAATGATAAAGGATATTTTAAATTGCCCACTAAAGCAAATGATACCATTCTGGTTTCTTATTTAGGGTTTGCTTCTATAAAATTAAAAATTACAAACGATTTATTAAAAGGAAATGAATTGGTAATTGCCTTATATGAAAAACCACAAGAAATACGAGAAGTTGTTATCAAATCTACCAAATTGATTGGTGTTTTAGAAATTGATGTGAAGCAAGTTCCAAAAGATAGATTTACACGAATTCATATTAACGGATTACCGCAAACATACGAAGTTGGAAAACCAAAAGGAAAAGATTTTTCCTCTCCCCTAGCCGCTTTGTTTCAACCTGTTGATTTTTTATACAATCTCTTTGGAAAGAAACCCAATCAGCTTAAAAAATTACAGAAACTAAAGAAACAAGATGATTTGCGTAAAATGCTAGCAGGCAAGTTTGATAGAGAAGTGATGATGGAATATTTAGAAATGGACAGACAAGAACTTTCTGAATTGCTTTCCGATTGTAATTATTCCGAATATTTTATTAAAAAAGCTTCCGATCTACAAATGATTGAAGCTGTTTTAGACTGTTATGAAAACTACAAAGCACTTAAAAAAGGAAAAATAGAACGCAATAAAATTCCTGAAAAAAAATAGTTTTTCTACTCAAAAAAAATGGGTCAAAAGCGATAGCTTTTGACCCAAGTCAACTATTAAAAACTAACTAAAATACGGTAGTAATGTATTTGTAGTTATACTTTCTTCTTGTGTTCCAAATCATTCTTTTTGATTGGATAATTTCTCCTAAATTATTCTTGGTATTTTCTTTAGATTTTTGGTGTATTTTTATCATCGTTTTATTAATTTTAAGTTCACTTATATGACGATAGCATACACAAAAAGTTACTTCATATTTTCAATTTAACAGAACTTTAAGGAATGTCTTCTTTTTCAAATTCTACTTAATTTGTGTGATAGAAAACCATTGAGAAAATTACCGAAAACTTGCTAAAATTTCCTTGGAGTTTATATTGAGCGAAGTCGAAATAGGGAATTAAAAAGGAGCTTGAATCCTTAATCCGTCAAAAGCCAAAAAAACATTGTTAGGAAGTATTTTTTCAACTTCGTCATGGAAACCAAGTTTATGGCTTATATGTGTAAAATAGGTTTTTTTTGGTTGCAGTTCTTCTACCAAATGCAAAGCTTCTTCTAAATTTAGATGTGTAGGATGTTCTTCAATTCGTAAGGCATTTACAATAAGGATGTCTAAATTTTGTAGTTTTTTCTTCTCTTCTTTAGAAACTGTTTTTACATCGGTTAAATACCCAATATTACCCATTCTATAACCTGTTACAGATAGTTTTCCGTGAAACATTTCAATAGGTTGTACTTCAAGATTATGAATAAAAAAAGGGTTTTTGTCTATCACATTTACGGACACACTTGGTGCACCTGGATATCGATTTTCTGTAGTAAAAATATATTCAAATCGCTGTTCCAAATTTCTTAAAACGTTTTCTTTCAGATACACTGGCATTGCGCCTATTTGGTAACAAAACGGACGTAAATCGTCCAAACCCGCTGTATGGTCTGAATGCTCATGTGTAAATAAAACTCCGTGAATAAACTGTACGTTTTCTCGTAACATTTGTTGTCTAAAATCTGGCCCGCAATCAATTACATAATTCAAATCATTCCAAGAAATTAAAATAGATGAACGCAAACGCTTGTCTTTAGAATTTTTAGACAAACACACAGGATGATTATTTGCAATCATCGGAATTCCTTGTGAGGTTCCTGTACCTAAAAATGTGATTGTAATTTGTGGTTTTAGAAGTTTCATTTACAGTAACAAAAATAAGATAAAAATTGACTGATAGCACTCTATTTTAGTACATTTGTAGATACAACAAAAAATGCATTATGGCAATTTCTTTAAAGGGAGATCAAAAAATTAGTTCTGTACCCTCTACAAAAAGTAAGGCACTCAGAATAAATTTAAACACAGATATTTACGGAACATTTGCAGAAATTGGTGCAGGGCAAGAAACGGTTCGTAATTTTTTTAGATCGGGTGGTGCATCTGGTACTATTGCAAAAGCAATGAGTGCCTACGACAAAGATTTTTCTGATGCTATTTATGGGGAAGAAAAAGACAACAGGTATGTAACAGAATCTCGATTAAAAAAAATGTTGCGTTATGAAATGGATTTAATTGAAGATCGATTAAGCAGAACAAAACATCCTGACAAATTGTTTTTTAGCTATGCAAATACAGTGGCTACTATCAATTTTTCAAAAAAGTTTAAAGGTCATGGTTGGGTAGGAATTCGTTTTCAAT
>JBMYWO010000124.1:0-5548 GCA_049607505.1 Polaribacter sp. | reverse complement strand
TGAACTTGTGCCTGTTTTCTTATATCTATTCATACAATAAAGATAAAACTAATTATCTGAATATCAAAATATTAATACTAGAGATTGCCTTTAGTCAATTAGTTCTTATAAATTCTTTACGCGGCATATTTGGCATGCTTATGGTGAAAATATTTTTTTACTTGGGGTTTATTTTCTTTTCTTTTTTTCATAAAATCCTCAATGTTTTGTTTGAGTTGCTCTTTGTTGATAGCTCTCTTTTTACCTATGATATTGGTTTTTAAATCTTGATTCACATATTCTTGAGGATTGAGTTCTAGCGAATAGGGAGGAATAAACAACACCTCTAACTTATCTTTTACTTGTTCTAGCCACTCATTGAGTTTTTTAGCTTTATCAGAGGGATGATTATCCGTTATAAAAAATATCTTTTGTTTACTGTACCTTATCATCTTTTCTAAAAACGTTTTAAAGACTTCACTATTAAAACTTCCATCCATAAGCATAAATTGTAAATGCCCTTTATTGCTAATTGCAGAAATCACATTGACATTAAAGCGTTTTCCTGTTGTCATAATTGTTGGTGTCTTCCCTTTTGGCGCATAACTTCTTCCTGCTTGATGCGTATTTCTACAACCTGTTTCATCTCCAAAATAAATAATGCCCTTTTCTTTACTCAATAGTCCGTTACGTTTTTTAATTCAGATTTAACAAAAAAACATAAACAATTGATATTGAATACATTATATTTTTTGCATAAAATCATTACTATACTGATAATGAAGTATTTATGATTTTTGAGACATATGTTAAAAATTCGCTTTTAAGTTGTTGAATATTAGTACGATAAGATAAACTTAAACGGACTATTAATAAAGATACATAAAATATTTGAAATAAAAACTAATATATGCTCTTATTAATAATTGAATAGTCAGTAGTTATATCCTTTTTTATTTCACGCCCCATTTTCTCACGTGATAGCTTTGATAATGGTCTAATCAGCGACTCAAATCCATTATTAAAACCCGTTCTGAAATCAGCATAAATTTTTTCTTGAAGGAATAATGGTATTTTACAATCATCTATTAAAATTGGTATAACCACTACTTTTTTTTCATTCAATTCCCTCATAAGCCCTGAATTCAATTCTTTTTTACACCATTCGCTTTTGATAGAGTTTTCTGAAAGAACAACAAGAAGAAATGATGAATCACTTATACCTGATTGAATTTTGTCTATTAATGAATCTCCAGGTTTCATTTCCCATTTGTCGAGCCAAACATTTATTCTTCTCTTTACCAATTCAGCTGATAATTGGGTTACGAATTTATTGTCTTTGGTAGAATAGCTAATAAAAACACTCATAAGTTTATTGGATTTTCAAATGTTGTCTTACGTCAACCAATCTTATGTCATATCCTAAAACACTATCGTTTTATTTCTGCCTAAAATAAATAGTAATAGGTACTCCAGTAAAGTTATAAATTTCACGCAATTTGTTTTCTACAAAACGTTTATAAGGATCTTTGACGTATTGAGGTAAATTACAGAAAAAAACAAATTGAGGCGTTTGTGTTGGCAATTGCATACAGTATTTTACCTTTACAAACTTTCCTTTCATAGCAGGCGGAGGGTAGTTTTTAATCACCTCCAACATAGTTTGATTGAACTTGCTTGTTTGTATTTTGGTTTTTCTGTTTTCAAAAACTTTAACGGCAGTTTCAATGGCTTTTAGCAAACGTTGTTTTGTCAATGCTGAAATAAACATAATGGGAACATCCGTAAAAGGTGCTATTTTCTTTCTAACTTCCGCCGTAAAATCTCGCATCGTGTTGGTTTCTTTTTCAATTAAATCCCACTTATTGATGAGAACCACAATCCCTTTTCTGTTTTTTTCTGCTAACCAAAAAATATTTTGATCTTGGCTTTCAAATCCACGAGTGGCATCCACCATTAAAATAACCACGTCGGAATATTCAATTGAACGCACAGCACGCATGACGGAATAAAATTCTAAATCTTCTTTTACCCGTGATTTTTTTCTGATTCCAGCAGTATCAACGAGGTTAAAATCGAATCCAAATCTGTTGTATTTTGTATCAATAGAATCTCTTGTAGTTCCTGCAATATCGGTTACAATATTTCTGTCTTTTCCAATTAGCGCATTTATAAATGAAGATTTTCCAGCATTGGGTCTTCCCACAACGGCAAACCTTGGTAGTTTATCTGCTTCTAAATCAATCTGTTCTGGCTCTGAAATTTTTTCAACAATGGCATCTAAAATATCTCCAGTTCCACTTCCGTTTATAGAAGAAATTGTATGATAATCTCCCAATCCTAAATTATAAAATTCTACAGCATCAGCTTCACGCATTGCGTTGTCAACTTTATTTACTGCAATAAAAATGGGTTTTTTTACTTTGCGAAGCAATTTAGCAACTTCAGTATCCATAGGCGTGATGCCTTCTTCAACATCTACTACAAAAATGATAATATCTGCTTCTTCAATCGCTAAATTTACCTGTTTTCTAATTTCAGCTTCAAAAACATCATCAGAACCCACAATATATCCACCCGTATCTATCACAGAAAATTCTTTCCCATTCCAATCAGATTTTCCATAATGCCTATCGCGAGTAACGCCGCTTATTGAATCTACAATCGCTTCTCTACGTTGCACTAAACGATTGAAAAGTGTTGATTTTCCAACATTGGGTCTTCCTACAATGGCAACAATACTATTCATTTACAATGATTCATTTAGCTACAATAGACACATAGTATAAGTTTTCTATGCTTCTATTGTGGTTACTAATTTTAGGTAAGAAATATGTGTTAAAAGTAGTTTCAGTAATTTTTTAAATTGCTGAAAAAAAATAGTTATATAAAATCAGCTCTTCTTTGTTTTTATTTCAAAAGACATTTCTACCAAATCATCTACAAATTTATCTTTTAAATCCTTAAAAAATGATTTAGATTTATATTTTACATTAAAATCTGCTCTGTTAATGGTGAAGGTGTCGCTCTTAAAAGTGGTTATACTGTCTTGTGTAGAAATAGTTGCTAGCATTGTAATGCTTTTAGTAACATCTTTTATCTGTAAATTACCCGTAACGGCTATTTTTGCGTCTTTTTCTTCAACATTTGTAATTACAAATTTTGATGTTGGATATACCGACACATCAAAAAAATCCGAACTTTTTAAATGACCTTCAATCTTTGTCGCTCCGTCACTACCTTTCATATCAAGATTGGTAATTGTGTTCATATCCACAACAAATAATCCTTTGGTAAGTTTACCGTTTTCAACGATTAAATTCCCACTCTTTAAAGCTATAGTTCCGTCGTGCGAACCCGTTGGTTTTGTTCCTTTCCAATTGATTGTAGAAGAAGTAAGATCTAGGTTATTTAATTCAGAAGTATTTAGGTCAATTTTTTTTACAACTATTTTTTCTTTTTTGTCCACTGAATTTGATTCAGTTCGTCCTTTACAAGCTGTTAATACTGCTGAAAATACGATTAATGATATAACTATTTTTTTCATTTTTTGATAGTGTTGCTTAATAAAAAAACTTCAATACTTGAGATTTTTTTATACAGTTGATTATATTTTTTAATTTATAAAATTTAGGGACAAAGATACATTTTTTTCACACATTCAGCTTTTCAATTTTATCCGTATGATTTCGTGTTTTACACTTTTAAACTGAAATTTAGTATGTTTGCATTAATGCTTTTAGAGTTACAAATCTATCAGTAAAAAAATAAACATAATGAAGAAAACACTTTTGATAATTACACTTTTTATAAGCTCTTTTAGTTACGCTCAACAAGAAGTAAAACTAAATATTGGGAATGCACTTATTATAAAAACACTCGAAGTTTCTTACGAATATTATGTAAGCGATCAATCTTCTGTGGGTGTTTCTGCCTTGTATAGTTTTGAAAAAAGAACTTCCGATTTTAGATATAATGAAGATAAAATGATAACACCATATTTCCGTCACTATTTTACAACCGATAGAATGTGGAACTTTTTTGGCGAAGCTTTTTTTGGGATAAATACTGGACATAGCGAAGTGGGCGATACAGGTGCTTATGAAAAATTTTCTGACGGAGCTTTAGGAGTTTCCGTTGGTTCTAAATATATTTCTAGAGGAGGTTTAGTTATTGATGTTTATGGAGGGTTGGGTAGAAACTTGTTTACCTCAAATTCGCCAATCATAGTGCCAAGAGTTGGTATAAATGTGGGTTGGGGGTTTTAGGGAGTTGGAAGTAGGGAAGTTTGGAAGTTAGAAGTGGGGAGTTAAATTTTGAAAAATATTTTTTTTTGAAGGCTGAAATAATTACTATCGGAGACGAAATTCTCATCGGACAAATTGTAGATACAAACTCACAATGGATTGGTCAGCAACTCAATAAAATAGGCGTTTCTGTCTATCAAATTTCTTCAATTCAAGATGACAAACAGCATATTTTAGATGCGCTAAAAGAAGCCCAACAGAGAGTAGATATTGTAATTATTACAGGCGGATTGGGCCCAACCAAAGACGACATTACCAAAAAAACAATTGCCCATTTTTTTAATGACCATAAACTTATAGAATATCCAAAAGTAATAGAACATATAAAAAATTTGTTCAAAAAAATAAATCATCCATTCAAAGAAATTCAGAAGTATCAAGCACAACTGCCTTCAAAAGCGACTTTGTTAATGAATCAATTAGGGACAGCTCCAGGGATGTGGTTTTATGAAAATAATACTGTTTTTGTATCGCTTCCAGGAGTGCCTTACGAAATGAAAGGTTTAGTTACAAATGAAGTGTTGCCAAAAATTCAACAACAATTCAAACTTCCTTTTATCATTCATAAAACTATTATGACGTATGGACAAGGGGAAAGTACCGTTGCTGAAAGAATAGAAGATTGGGAAAATAATTTACCAAATTTTATAAAGTTAGCGTATTTGCCGTCATTTGGTAGAGTGCGTTTGCGATTATCCGCCAAAGGCGAAAATAAAAAAGTGTTAGAAAAAGCCTTGCAAGAAAAAATTGCAAAACTTTATACAATCATTCCAGAAATCATTACGGGTTTAGATGAAGGTGGTACCATTGAAAAAAGGGTAGGGGAGTTGCTAACAAAAAGCAAGAAAACTATTTGCACAGCAGAAAGTGTAACGGGCGGAAAAATAGCGGCAACTTTAGTCTCTGTTGCAGGATCTTCCTCTTATTACAAAGGAAGTTTTGTCACCTATACAGCTACTTTAAAAAATCAATTATTAGACGTTTCATTGGAGGTTATTAAAAAGCATTCCGTGGTTAGCAAAGAGGTAGCGGAGCAAATGGCAATATCTGCTAGAAAAAAACTGAATACAGATTATGCCATAGCAGTAACAGGAAATGCGGGGCCAACCCAAGACCATAATGATAAAAGTGTAGGCTTGGTCTATATTGCTTTGGCAAGTGAAAAAAAAGTGCTTGTAGAAGAGTTTAATTTTGGAAAACCACGTGAAAAAGTGATCAACAGAACTGTAAATAAATCATTAGAAATACTGCAAAAAGAAATT
>JBMYWO010000123.1:0-5556 GCA_049607505.1 Polaribacter sp. | reverse complement strand
AATGGCGCCCATGCGTTCTCATTTATATCACTTATTTAAAACATTAAAAACAGGAAGAAAAGTAACCTATTGGTATGGTGGTCGTTCTAAAAGAGAATTATTCTATTTAGATCATTTTTATCAACTAGAAAAAGATTTTCCAAACTTCAAATTTTATCTGGCACTCTCTGAACCTTTAGAAGAGGACAATTGGAAAATAAAAAAAGATTTAGAAGATGAAGGGGATGGCTTTGTAGGTTTTGTACACAATTGTGTTATTGACAATTATTTAAGCAAACACGAATCTCCAGAAGATATAGAATTGTATTTCTGTGGTCCTCCACTAATGAACCAAGCCGTTCAAAAGATGGGTGAAGATTTTGGTATTCCAGATGAACACATCCGTTTTGACGATTTTGGAGGGTAGTTTAAATCAATAGTCCGTTATTAATATTATATAATTATTTTGAATACGAGTAAATTAAAATAACTTATTAATTATCAATGATTTAATAGCTAATTTTAAAAATTTATAAGAGTGTAATAAAGTTAAAATATATTATGGTACAGTATATTGCAAATCTTTAAAAAAGGATATTAATCTTGTTATTATCTATACTTACAACAAAAAAAATATGTAAACTCTTGGTTTTATGGGGCTAGAGCAACTTGATTTTTTAACGGACTATTATTAGGTTAATTAAAAATAAATTTAGAATATTTGCAACAGAAATAAAATAAGAAATGACTTTTATTCAAAACCATCATCATTTTTATAGTTGCTCTCAAGCGATGTAAAAGTGTATTGAATAAATCAACATAATTACAAACCCGTTTGAGCAAATCAAACGGGTTTTTATATTCCCTTAAAAATAACAATATGAACAACTTAAGAATTGCAGTGCAAAAATCAGGAAGACTCAATGAAGATTCTATGAAAATCTTAAAAGACATTGGTATTTCCATTGATAACGGAAAAGACCAACTAAAAGCAGTAGCAAGAGATTTTCCTGTGGAAGTATTTTATTTGCGAAATGGAGACATTCCTCAATATTTACGAGATGGAGTTGTAGATGCCGCTATTATTGGCGAAAATGTATTGATAGAAAAAGGAAACGACATTCAATTTGTAGAACGATTGGGCTTTTCTAAATGCAAAGTTTCCATTGCAGTTCCTAAAGATTCTAGCACAACATCTTTAAAAGATCTAAACGGTAAAAGAATTGCAACCTCATATCCAGAAACTGTAAAAAAGTTTCTAAAAGAGCAAAATATTGATGCTCAATTACATAAAATTAATGGCTCTGTAGAAATAGCACCAAACATTGGTTTAGCAGACGGAATTTGCGATATCGTTTCTAGCGGTTCTACCTTATTTAAAAACGGATTAAAAGAAATTGAAATTTTATTAAAATCGGAAGCCGTTTTAGCAGTTTCGCCTCAAATTTCTGAAGAAAGAAATACAACTTTAGAGAAAATACAATTTAGAATACAATCCGTTTTAAAAGGTAGACAATCTAAATATGTATTATTAAATGCACCTAATGAAAAATTAGATGCTATTTTAAAACTATTGCCAGGAATGAGAAGTCCTACTGTATTGCCGTTGGCAGAAAAAGGGTGGAGCTCTGTACATACTGTAATTAATAAGCATCAATTTTGGGAACTTATTGACGAATTAAAACAAAAAGGAGCAGAAGGTATTTTGGTATGTCCTATTGAAAAAATGGTGTTATAAAAAGATCATCATTACGAGCCTGCCTGTATTCTATGATTAAAATATACAAAATGAAATTCATAAATAACCCCGCAAAAAAAGATTGGCAAAAAATCTTACAAAGACCTACAAAAACAGTTGATGATATAGAAACAACTGTCAATCAAGTTTTTGAAGATGTACAAAGAAATGGCGATACTGCCATACATAAATACACTCAATTATTTGATGGCATTTCTTTGGAAACCAATTTAGTAACTGAAAGCGAAATTGAAAAAGCAATTTCTTTAGTTTCTGATGAACTAAAAGAAGCTATCAGCATTGCCAAAGAAAATATCACCAAATTTCATCAAGCACAAAAAACAGAAAAAATCTTTGTAGAAACTACAAGCGGAGTGGAATGTTGGCAGGAAAAAAGACCTATTCAAAAAGTAGGTTTATACATTCCTGGAGGCACAGCACCTTTATTTTCAACAGTTTTAATGTTGGCAATTCCTGCACAAATTGCTGGTTGTAAAGATATTGTATTATGTTCTCCTCCCGATAAAAAAGGAAAGATTCATCCAGCCATTTTATATACAGCCAATTTATGTGGTGTTACAAAAATTATAAAAGTTGGCGGAATTCAAGCCATTGCAGGAATGACATTTGGAACGGAAACAATTCCGCAAGTATATAAAATATTTGGACCAGGAAATCAGTTTGTAACCGTTGCAAAACAGCTAGCCACCAAATTTGGAGTTGCCATAGATATGCCTGCGGGCCCAAGTGAATTATTAGTGGTAGCAGATGATACTGCCAATGCCAGTTATGTAGCTTCCGATTTATTAAGTCAGGCAGAACACGGAGCCGATAGTCAAGTAATTTTGGTTTCTACTTCTAAAAAATTAATTGATAAAGTTTCTAGCGAAATTCAAAAACAACTCCAAGCATTGCCAAGAATAGCTATTGCTGAAAAAGCTATCGAAAATTCAAAGTCTATTCTTGTAAAAGATGACGAAACTGCTTTAGCATTAATTAATGAATATGGACCTGAACACTTTATTATCTGTACAAATAATAATACTTTTTATATAGACAATATAAAAAATGCAGGTTCTGTTTTTATTGGAAATTACACACCAGAAAGTGCAGGAGATTACGCTTCAGGAACCAACCATACATTGCCCACAAATGGATTTTCAAAAGCCTATTCAGGTGTAAATTTAGATAGTTTTACAAAGAGTATTACCTTTCAAAAAATATCAAAAAAAGGTTTGCAAACTATTGGATACGCTATAGAAACTATGGCGAATGCAGAAGGATTGCAAGCGCATAAAAATGCAGTTTCTATACGTTTAAAAAATATTATTATATAAAAACTAAATGTCAGACTGAGCTTGTCGAAGTCTTTTCTAATATGGAAAATTTCAACATAAATACTATTGTAAGAAAAAACATCAAATCTCTACAACCCTATTCATCAGCAAGAGATGAATATAAAAACATTTCCTCTATAAAAATGATTTTTTTAGATGCTAACGAAAATCCTTTTGAAAATGATGTAAACCGATATCCAGATCCGCAACAAAATGATGTCAAAGAAGTTTTATCAAAAATAAAAGGAATATCTAAAGAAACTATTTTATTAGGAAACGGAAGTGATGAAGTGTTAGACTTGATTTTTAGAGCTTTTTGCGAACCCAATCAAGACAATATCATCACATTGTCACCAACATACGGAATGTACAATGTCTTGGCAAACATCAATGCTATCGAAAATAAAACGGTTTTATTAAATAATGATTTTCAACCGAAACTTAATCAGATTTTAGAAACTGTAAATTCTAACACTAAAATTTTGTTTTTATGTTCGCCAAACAATCCAACAGGAAATAGTTTTTCAGAAGAAATCATTGAAGAATTATTAATAAAATTCAATGGTCTAGTTGTTATTGACGAAGCCTATATTGATTTTTCAACCCAAGAAAGTTGGTTGCAAAGAATGAAAGAATTTCCAAACTTAATCATTACACAAACTCTGTCTAAAGCCTACGGAATGGCAGGAATACGCTTAGGAATTTGCTATGCTTCAGAGAAAATTATATCCATTTTAAATAAAATAAAACCACCTTATAATATCAACGAATTAACACAGCGAAAAGCGATTGAGCGTTTGATAAAATTTGAAGAAGTAAAAGACGAGGTTTCAAAAATTATTAAAGAAAGAAATCGTTTAGTAGAAAAAATAAAAGAAATTTCTTTTATTTTAAAAATATATCCAACAGATGCTAATTTTGTTTTGATACAAGTAGATAATGCCACAAAAAGATACCATCAATTAATAGAAAAAGGCGTTGTGATTAGAAACAGAACAACCCAACCTTTGTGTGAAAATTGTTTGCGTTTTACTGTTGGAATAAAAAGCGAGAATGAGAAATTGATAAAAGCCCTAAAAGAAATAGAGTTTAGTTGAAAATAATATCTTGCGTATGCAGGAGTAAATAAGGATCAATGAAAAATGCAATTGTAATTGGAGGAACTTTAGGAATAGGCGAAGCACTTTCTAAAGTGTTGCTTGCTAATAATTATAAAGTTGTAGTAACAGGTATTGAAAAAGATGTTATTGAGGATTTAAAAAAATCAAATTATAAAAATTTAGAAGTAAAGTATTTAGATTGTATAAAAGATACTGTTTCTGAAACAATAATGAAAATTGTTGATACCTTGGAAGTACTTGATTTATTAGTGTTAAGTGCAGGTATTGGAAATTTGAATAATGATTTGGAATTTGAAGGTCAAAATAATGCGAACAGATTAAACGTACTAGGATTTACCGAAATAGCAGATTGGAGTTATCGTTTTTTTGAAAAACAAGGATATGGACACTTTGTTGCAATTACCTCAATATCAGGTCTTTTTGGAAGCTATGTGGCACCTGCTTATCATGCAGCAAAATCATATCAAATAAATTATTTAGAAGGATTAAGGCAAAAAGCTCAAAGATCTCAAGCATCAATATTTATCACAGATGTAAGACCTGGATTTGTTCATACATCAATGACAGTAGGGAAACAAATGTTTTGGTCTTCAACAAAAGAAAAAGCAGGGAAACAAATTTTTGATTTAATAAAAAGAAGAAGAAGCGTTGGCTATATTACAAAACGTTGGAGAATAATTGCAATTCTTATAAAAATATTACCAAATTGGCTTTTAGCAATAAAATTTAAAAAATGATAAAAAAAGTATTATTTATAGATAGAGACGGAACTTTAATCAAAGAACCTGCGGACGAACAAACAGATTCTTTTGAGAAGTTAGAATTTTACCCAAAAGTATTTCAAGGGTTAAGCAAAATTGCCAAAGAATTGGATTTCGAAATTGTGATGATTACCAATCAAGATGGATTAGGAACAGCCGTATATCCTGAAAATACATTTTGGCCAGTGCATAATTTTATTATCAAAACTTTTGAAGCAGAAGGAGTTGTATTTAAAAAACAATATATTGATAGAACCTTTGCAAAAGACAATGCGCCAACAAGAAAACCAAATACAGGTTTGCTAACACCCTATTTTTCTGATGAATACGATTTAGCAAATTCTTTTGTCATTGGCGATCGACTCACAGACATTGAGCTTGCTAAAAATCTAGGTGCAAAAGGAATTTTTATCAACGATGAAACCAATTTAGGAACGGATGAAATTACCGTAAAAAAGAGTGAATTAGAGGTGTTTATTGCACTAGAAACCAACAATTGGAACGCCATTTATGAATTTCTAAAAAGCGAAGATAGAACAGGAAATATTGTTAGAAACACCCATGAAACAAAAATTGCTATTGACATAAATTTAGACGGAACAGGAAAAAGTGAAATTGAT
>JBMYWO010000122.1:0-5602 GCA_049607505.1 Polaribacter sp. | reverse complement strand
CATGGCGACCAAGAACAGACAATCAAAATTGAATTTTCAAAAGCTGAACTGAAAAGGTTATTTAATGTAATTTTTAAGGAATGTTAGAAGTATGAAAAAGAAGGGTATGAAGTATTGAAAATCAAGCAACTAAAAAGTAAATTGAAATACTTTATCTATGAATAAAAGAAAAAATGTATCTTGGGCTAAAAATTACCAATGAGTTTTCGCTAAATATTTTTGAAAATGAAAATTATTAATCAATTTCAAAAATTTTAAGTGATATAAATTACTGAACAGTAAATACTATATTTGTGTTTTAGGATAATAGTTCTTTATTTAATAACTTATAGAAACGAAAAAACCCACGTTGGAAGCGTGGGTATTTCAAAAGGCACAATCACAAATTATCAAATATTAGCGTTTTATTAAGCATTACAAAGATACTTGAAAATTTTTGAAATTGAAAAATAATTTGTGACTTGCCTATTTCTGTATCAACGAAAAGACGATGCAAGTTAAACATAATTTCAATAAAAAAGGTTCTCAAAACAAGGTAGAAACTAAAAATTTAGTTCAATACCTAAATTCTCGACTAAAGCCACTTCAACAAATAGGGTTCACTCATAACCTTAACGCTTTTGGCAACCTTCAAAAGTGCTTTTCTTCTGACCAATATGGAAACATCAAATTTGCCTACTTAAATTTAGACGGTAATCAGTACCGATTTGGAGGCAAAGAATACGAATGGAATAGTATTGATGTTCCATGTTTTACAGCAGAAGAAAGGGCAGAAAATCGGTCAAAGCCATATTTCAGAAAACGGTTTAAAACTCCTTTCCTCAATAACGGTAAACTTCAAAAATATAGCACTCCCAAAGGTGCAACAGCTCAACCGTATTTTACTGCATTTTACCAGTGTTTTGTCAATCCAAAATCAAGACTTTTCCAATCTGCAGATTTTTCAAAGGTCGTAATCGTAGAGGGTGAATTTAAAGCATGGGCGTTATGTCTTTTGGGTGTGCCTACAATTGGAATTAGTGGCATACACAATGCAGTCAAAACGGTAAAAGATGAAGATGGTAAAGTTATAGATGCTATTCTATTACCCGAACTTGAAGCCTTTTTGAGTGATTTTGAGGTTAGCAATATCATTCAATTACAAGATACTGATGCAATGAGTAATTCACACAACCAAGATAGGGCGGCTTCATTTGCTGCAAGTGTGAAGTATATGTTTACAGCATTGTCAAAACTCAATATTTCACATACTTACATACATTCCACAACAACCGAAAATAAGGGAATTGACGACCTGTTAATTGCCTTGCCTCCACAACAACGAAAAAAAGCTATCAAGCAATTACTCAAAAATTATGAGGTTGGGATTTTCAAGCATAAAACCAAGTATTTCAACATCTACAATGCCACTGAATCAAGATTAAAGGCTATACAGAAGGTTTTTTATCGCAGCAGTGAAAGGTCAGCAGATAAGACTTTTGAGCATAGCGGTTATTTGAGTGACCTACACGACCAAAATTTGACCTTTAGAGAGTATATCGAGGCAAACAATAGGCTTTTGATTCAGTTCGGAACTGGTGGGGGAAAAACCTACTTTGCAGAAAAGCAAGCCAAACGAGATTTTGAAAAATTCGGTATTCCTACCATTTTAATTGCTCCACTAAACGCTATTGTTGAGCAGCAAGGGCAAAAAAACGATGTGCCATATTTTACGGCTGCAATTGCACAAGACCAAGTGCGAAAAATCGAAGATGATACACACTTTCTGGTCTGTAATTATGATTCTATTGAAAACTTAGTCATATCGCTTAAAAATCAAGGGATTGAAAAGTATATCATTGCTTTAGATGAACAACACGAATTAATCAATTCAGTAGGTTACAGACCTAAAAAATCAAACGCAGTTTGGGCAGCAATGAACAATGCTTTTAGGGTTTATGCTTACAGTGCAACACCGTTCCTTTGTGGGTTTGAGAGCTTCAAATATTTGAAGGTTGTAGATACTCAAAAAGAGAGTATTAAATTAACACTTGCTTACGCTCAATCACTTTATAAAACAGCTTTGGCGGTTTGTAATCCGTATATTGGGAAAGTACCTATTATGTGCCTTTTTAATAGTAAAGACAAAATTCGAGATGTTACTAAATACTATGAAAGTCAAGGCTTTAATGTTGCTCAAATTTATTCAGAAGATGGAATACAGGAAAATGAAGCATATCAATATATCGTTAAAAAGGAGAAATTTCCACCAAATGTTGATATACTTTTATGTACCTCCAAAATTGCAACAGGGCTAAACGTCTATGCAGGGCGAAATATTAAACTGGTCTATGTTGAGAACTCAAAAATAGATGGCGTACAAGGGCTAAACAAAAGGCTTTTAGAGCAGTTCCATGCACGAATAAGAGATACCAAAAATGTTATAGACTGTACGATTATCGTCAAAGATGGCAAAGGCGGCAACGGCATAGCACCTTCACACTATGTTTATGAAAAAAACCTAAGAGAGTTTACAGAAAAAGCCAACAACTACAATGCAGATAGTTTACTTATTGGTGGTGGTGTGTCCATTGGTCACAAATCAAATTTTTCACACTTCATTGACATTTTTACAGTAGATGGAAACGACAATGCAACAGTAAATAAATTACACCTTAGTTTCTTGGCACTTCAACATGAAATCAAAAACACCAATTCAGATGATTTGTTTTTTGATGAAATGGGCGAACTGGTCGCACTTGGTAAGGAGGAAAACCAAAAAGCAAACCAAGTAAAAAAGCAAGTTGCTAAGGATAAAAAGAACATTCAAAATCTAATCTATAAAGAACTTGCATACGACCTTGACAGCGCAAATGAAGCAGCTAACAAAGTGGCAAATAAAACCCTTAGTACAGGGTTGAGAACGTCAATAAAAAACACTTTGGGAAATAATGATACAACAGAAGTTTATGAAGATAACTATCTACATGAATGGTTTGTGAAAATCCTATCTATCATAATTTTAAAGTTCTGCAAATTGGGTTTAGACTTCAAAACTGCTACTAATCTAATCTTTCAAAAATCGGTGGACAGAAAAGGAATTGAGGTTTTAGATGAACATGGAAATGATACCTACAATTTGAAAAGCACTTTTAAGATAAATGAGATTTTCGATATTCTAAATATGTTCAAATTGCTACATTCAGAAACAGGCGCATTGTCCAAAAAAGAGCAATATCAAGCAAGAAAATATTTGAAGCTAATAGAAGCGATTGAACAGGCTTTTGATAAGAATGAAGGGAAACTATCAAGGAATCAAATTAGTGCTATTGTGAGGCGCAAATACAACAGAAACGCCACAAATAGTAGTGCAATGAAATTAGTAAAATCACTACTCAATTTAGACTATGAAAAAGACGAAAACAGCAAGTGCGGTTTTTATCAAAATTTAGGTCGTTGGGGAATCAAAATGGTGGATAATTGTCTGTTTAGTGATGGTGGTTTTTCTTGTGCATCTATTATAAGTAAAAATCAAACAGTAAAGGGTAAAAATCGAACTGATTACCAAGCGATTACAACACCTATAATAAATCCTAATGCGTGTGAAAAAGTGAACCACTTTAACGAAAATAACGAACAGGTTAAACATATAGAAAAAGTTAATTTAATCGAGGCAGAAATGGACTTTTTAACTGGATTAGTTGAAGCATAAACCCAAAAAATAGACCAATGAAAAGCGGACAAATTACAAGTGATGCCCAAAAAATTGAGGTTGCAAAATCAATATGTGAGCAGTACGCCAAAAATGAACATACAATTGAAAGTTGTTGCAATCATTTTGGAATCTCTGACCGTACTTTTTACAACTGGATTCACAAGAATAAGGAGATAAAAAAGATGTATGAATATGCAAAAAAATATGCAAACAACATTGACCGTTCTGAATTGCTTGCAAAAGCTAAATCTTCACTTCACAAATTGGTTGAAGGGTACACTATAACAGAAAAGAAAATCATACAGAGAGCAGATAGTGTTGAGGTAGTGGAGGCAAAAGAAAAGCATATTCCTATCAATTCAACAGCCGTATTTTTTACACTCGTAAACTTATCAGATGGTGAGTATAAGCACAAACAGGATATAAAACACAAGGGCGGTATAGATTTTCCTTTGAAAATTGTTACAAAAGTAGCAAGGAAGAAAAACCCTCCTGGTTTTGCAGATGGTATTTAATAACAACAAAAACGCCTCTATTCGCTTGATTATAGCAAATAGAGACGTTTTTTGTTGGGAGCAGTAGAGGTTTAGATAAGATTGTTTTTGATATACTGCTTCCCTTCATTGTCCAGTTGATATTTGATGTATGACATTGCAGCTTTTTTGTCACTTGCTTGTATTTCTTGTGCCTCCAAATCATAGTCACCTAAAGCTGCAACGTATGTATTTAATCTATTGATTTCAAAGTCATTTTCCATTATCATGTACCTTTGATAAACGACCTCCACATAAATACGCCTTAAATCATGGGCGGTTAAGCCTTTCAAGTCTGTAATTTGCTCAAAATTGCGTTTTATCGTTCTGTTTATCGTTCCATTCGTGTTGTCTTTTGCCTGTTCATTTGTCCATCCACTGCAATCCTTCAACCTTCGTAATTTATCCAGTGCTTTTACTATCAAGTCGGATTCACACAAAACCACTATATCTAAATCGTTCTTATTGCCTTTCTTTTTTAGTTGTCCGTCAAAATGCGCCACAAATGTATCAACAGCTTCAAAACTGCCTGTTTTTACAATTTCGGTGCTTCGTCTGCCTGTTAAAGCAATTAGCCCAACAGCTATATTTTGCCAGTTGTTTGTCTTTAGTAATGCTTTTGCGGTTCTAATGTACTTATCTAAGTTCTTAACCTTTGGAAAATCACTTTTAGTACCTATTCCTTTTTTTACTCCTGTTAGTCTATTTATGACACTGTTACTTTTAGTTCTCTTTTCTATTACTCTTTTTTGCTTACCATCTAATCTGCTTTGATGCCATATAGGTATAAGTAAGCCTCTTATAACTTCACCACTTTCAATTTTTTGCTTGTCACTACTACCATAAATCCAGTTATACTTTCGTGAACCTTTCGTGTAGTTAGACAAAACAACCTTTCTGTATTTTGTAAAAAACTTTCTTATAGAATTTGGTGAGTAACCTTGTGCCTGTAAATACTTAAATTCGGATTTACAAAGTCTATCTATATCACTTTTGCTTCGTGCGCTCTTAATCTTTTTTGTAAATATTTCAATTCTATCATCTATGTTGAAAAGTGCCATAATAATATTTTTAGACGTTTATTGTTTGTTAGTGCAAATATAAGGCAAATATTTGAATTATACAATAGCCTTGCATTATTTTTTAGTGCAAAGATAAATGTTTGCATTATTAAGAAGTGCAAAGTTTAGCGTATGCCTCCACAAAATGCGTTCAGATTGGAAAATGGGAGGATTGGAAAAATATGTATGCACTAAGAACTAATGCACATATAAAATCTTTGCATCATTAAATAGTGCATAGATAGCCTTGCATTATTAAGCCATGCACGCATACAAGCCTTGCATTATTAAGCCATGCACATATTCAAGGCTTG
>JBMYWO010000121.1:0-5698 GCA_049607505.1 Polaribacter sp. | reverse complement strand
GTTCTCGATACATTTTCTTTTTCATTTCAATCAAAAGAAAACACTCGAACTGACAACTAGTTACCAATAATCCGTAACTATTTTAATTCAAAATAAACACTATACATTAAACAGTATTTATGTCAAAATCTTTTGATTCGTATCAAAAAAGACGCTTGCAATCTTCGTATATTTCAGTAGTAATAAGCATTGCTTTGGTTTTATTTATGGTAGGAATTTTAGGATTGATTTTGCTAAAATCTACCAAAGTTGCCAATCATTTTAAAGAAAAAGTTGCGATTACTTTATTTTTAAAAGACGATATTTCTAAAAAGAATATTGAGAATTTAAAAGCATCATTAGAAAAAGAAGAATTTACAAAAAACATTGTTTACACCACAAAAGAAGAAGCTGCAAAAATATATAGCAAAGAAATTGGCGAAGATTTTTTGGAATTTTTAGGAAAAAATCCGCTTAAAAACGGAATTGACATTTACCTAAAAGCCGATTTTGTAACTCCAGAAAAAATGAGCGAAATAGAAACAAAATTCAAAAAAAATGTTTTTGTTGCAGACGTTTCTTATGACAAACCTTTAATTAAATTATTGACCAAAAACATACAAAGAATTAGTTTTTGGTTACTTGTTTTAAGCGGATTTTTTGGTTTGGTGGCTATCATTTTAATCAATAGTTCCATACGTTTGTCTATCTATTCAAAAAGATTTAATATAAAAACGATGCAAATGGTAGGTGCTACCAAAAATTTTATCAGAAAACCATTTATTTGGCAAAGTATAAAATTAGGAATTTTAGGGGCTGTTTTAGCATTGGTTGGATTGGCAATTATTATTTATTATATAGACAAAAATATTCCCGCTTTAGAATTGGTAAAAGATTATATTTCCTTAGTATATTTAGTTTGCGGTGTTATACTATCTGCCTTTATCATTACCTGGATAAGCACATTTTTCGCCACCCAACGATTTTTAAATTTACAAACAAACGAACTTTATTATTAGAAGATGAAAAACGAAAACATTCAAAAATCAGAATTTTTATTTGGCAAACGAAACTATATCATTATGCTTATTGGTTTGGTTGTTATTGCTTTAGGTTTTATTTTTATGGCTGGTGGCGGTAGTGATAATCCTGAAGTTTTTAACGAAGAAATTTACAATTGGCAACGAATTCGTTTAGCACCAACGTTAGTAATTCTTGGATTGGCAATAGAAATTTATGCTATTTTAGCCAATCCAAAAAAATAATATATGAATACTATTGAAGCCATTGTACTTGGACTCATTCAAGGATTAACGGAGTTTTTACCCGTTTCATCTAGCGGACATTTGGAATTGGCAAAAGCAATTCTTGGCGATACTTCTGTACCAGAAGAAAGTTTAACATTTACGGTAGTTTTACATTTTGCAACCGCATTAAGTACACTCGTCATTTTTAGAAAAGAAGTTATAGAAATTTTTAAAGGATTGTTTCAATTTCAATGGAACGACCAATTAAAATTTTCTCTAAAAATAATTGTTTCTATGATTCCTGCCGTAATCGTAGGGTTACTTTTTGAAGAACAATTAGAATCTTTTTTTGGAGGAAAAATTTTATTAGTAGGTCTTATGTTATTGGTAACTGCCATCTTATTATTATTAGCAGACAAAGCTAAAAATACTAATAAAAAAGTGTCTTTTTCCAATTCGTTAATTATCGGAATTTCACAAGCCATAGCTATGTTACCAGGAATTTCTAGATCAGGAGCAACAATTTCTACCTCTGTTTTATTGGGAATTGATAGAACAAAAGCTGCACGTTTTTCGTTTTTGATGGTCGTTCCTTTAATCTTTGGAAAAATTGGAAAAGATGTGTTAAGCGGCGATTTAAACTTTCAATCGTCAGAAATACTTCCAATTTCAGCAGGATTTATTGCCGCTTTTGTAGCAGGTTTGTTGGCTTGCAAATGGATGATTGCTTTGGTTAAAAAAAGCAAATTGTCCTACTTTTCTTTATATTGTGCCATTGTGGGTTGTATTGCTATTGGATATGCTTTATTAAACTAAAGGATGACTGCGGATGATTATAAAAACGGTCAAGTTTTATTGATTGACAAACCACTAAAATGGACCTCTTTTCAGGTGGTAAATAAAATCCGTTGGCATATAAAACAACGTTTTGGCATCAAAAAAATTAAAGTAGGTCATGCAGGAACTTTAGATCCGTTAGCAACAGGCTTATTAATTATTTGCACAGGAAAACAGACAAAAAACATTCACGAATATCAAGGTCAGGTTAAAGAATATACAGGCACTTTTACATTGGGTGCAACAACACCCAGTTACGATTTAGAAACAGAAATTGATAAAACCTATCCAACAGCACATATTTCTGAAACAATCCTTAAAGAAACTACACAGCAATTTATTGGCGATATTCAGCAAAAACCACCTATTTTTTCAGCCATCAAAAAAGATGGAAAACGCTTGTATGAATTGGCTAGAAAAGGCGAGACTACAGAAATAAAAGCTAGAACAATAACTATTTCTGAATTTGAAATTACCAACATACATTTACCAAAAATAGATTTTAAAGTAGTCTGTAGCAAAGGAACCTATATTCGTTCTTTGGTGTATGATTTTGGTTTGGCAATCAATTCTGGCGCATATTTATCAGCATTAAGACGTACAAAAATTGGTCATTTTTCTGTTGAAAATGCACTATCGGTAGAAGATTTTATTGAAAATATTTGAGTGGAATAGTTTTTGTTCCAATACTTCAAACTAAAACTACAGTATGAAAAAATTATTTCTTTCTTTCGTCTTATTGTGTGCAATTCAAGCTTCATTTTCTCAAGATAAAAAAGGAAAACCATTTTTTACAGGATCTTTAAACTTAACTTTTGCTGTTAATGAAAATTATCAATTATTTCAACCAGATGATGGCGAAACTCTTTTAGAACCTACTGCCGTTTTAATAAGAGCAGGTTTTGGGTATCAATTTAACAAACGTTTTGCAGCAAGTTTACATGCAGGTTTTGACCATCATTGGAAATTTAGAATTAACACAATACCAACATATGGAACATTGCAATATAATATTACAGAAGATATGGGTGATACTTTTTTTGTTGAAACGAGTTACGGAAAATTATGGAGACCTTCTAATAAATTTAGTGACGGAAATTATTACGGAGCAGGGATTGGTTTTCAGATTGCAGGAGAAAAAAGATGGAATACAATTATAAAACTAAATTATCATAGAAAATCGATTCAAGGATTTAGAAAAGGGTATTTAAATAGTGTTTCTATTGGAATTGGTTTTTCGTTTTTTTAAGATTGGTTTTACTAATTTTTTTGAATAGATATTCGATTTATTTCTTTCTATTCAATATTCTAAAATCCCAACGAATTGAATGTCCGCTGTTTTAGTCCAAATTATAGTGTGTTTAACCATTCAAGATTTCGTTTATTTATTTCTTCTTGCGAAATTAAACGACCGTTTTGAATATCATTTTCGCTCATTTCTAGCATAATTTTTGCTCTTGAGTCAATTCAATAATACCTGATTCAGATTCACTAGAAGTAATAAGTTTGTCAATTGTTATCATACTAAATATATTTTAATGAATATTCATACTATCAAAACGTTTTATATTTATTTCAGAATCTAATTCTTGATTATTTTCTAAATGATAAAAAAGTTGTTTTGCAACTGTGGGGGCAATCATTACACCTCTTGTACCCAAACCATTTAAAACAGCTAAATTTTTATGTTTTGGGTGTCTTCCCACCAAAGGTCTTCTGTCTTTTACCGTAGGTCTAATTCCTGCCGATTGATTGAGAATTGTATAGGGAACGTTAATTACTTTTTTTAGTTTTTCAACAAGCTCTTGCTTTCCTTCTTCTGACGGACAAGAAGTTTTGTCTTTCCAATTAAAAGTAGCTCCCACTTTGTATTGATGGTTTTCTAAAGGAAGTACAAAAAGTGTTGATTTTAGTAAAAAATCAATGTCTAAATCTGGCGCATAAATTGTGATTAATTCTCCTTTGGCTTCTTTTATAGGAAGGTCTTTAAAAAACGGATTTTTTTTCACGCCAAAACCTTCGCAAAAAACTATTTTGCTAGTTGCTATGTCTTTATATTGAATGTTGTTTTTTTGAAATTCAACTTGATGGTATTCAAATTTTTCAAAACGAATTTTATGCTCTTCTAGTAAAAATGCTCTGTAGGTTTTTAGTAGTTTTTTAGTAGCTATGCTGCCTGTTCCGTTTACATTTCCAAAACCAAAATTGGCAATGATTCCTCGAATTTTTTGTGTATCAATTTTTGAGTCTAAATATTCAGATAAAATAGGTTTATCCGTTGCCGAAAACCAATTGTTTTGGTCTTCAATAGATGTAAACACTTTTTTTGTGATACATTTTTTATCAAATTTTATATTGAATTTTTGTTCTAATTTTTGATAAAAAGGGAGGGCAATTGCTAACTGTTCTTTAGCATTCCAAACGGGTGTAAATCGTTTTAAAATAACAGGGTTATAAATACCACCTGCCACCAAAGAAGCGCTTTGAGAATCATCTTCAAAAACAATAAAACTTTTATTTGCCTGTAGTAATTCTTCAGTAAAAGCAAGGCCCGCCAACCCCAAACCAACTACTATATAATCTACTTTCACTTTGATGTTAGTTGTCAATTACAGAAACGCTTTTATAGATATTTTCATAAACAGGCAGAATAGTTTCTAAAGAAAATTTTTGAGTATGTTTTTTAGCATTTTGTTTAAAACGTGCTAGCGTTTCATCATCCTTTAAAATAGTAATTGCATTTTTAGCCATATCTGCAATATCGCCTAAATGACTCAAAAAACCTGTTTGGTTATGAATATTCACTTCGGGCAAACCGCCTGTGTTTGTAGATATTACAGGTGTACTTGCTGCCATGGCTTCTAAAGCTGCTAAACCAAAACTCTCTGTCTGTGAGGGTAATAAAAACAAATCTGTATAACATAAAATCTTTGCAACCTCTGAACTATTTCCTAAAAAAATAACTTCTTCAGAAATGTTTAATTGAGTTGCTAAATTTTCTGCTTTCATTCTATCGGGTCCTTGACCGATCATTAATAATTTAGAAGGAATTTTTTTGTTGACTTCATAAAAAATTTTAATAACGTCTTCTACTCTTTTTACAGGTCTAAAATTACTAATATGCGTTAAAATCCGTTCATTTGGTTTTGCCAAAGCTATTCGTTTACATTCCGTTTTTTCAGCTTTATCGTATTTTTCTGTATCAATAAAATTATAGACAACTTGTATGTCGTTTTTAATGGTAAATAGTTTGTTTGTAGTTTCTTTTAAATTGTTTGAAACTGCGGTAACCACATCAGAATTATTAATACTAAACTCAACTGCCGTTTTATAGGTTGGATGACTTCCTACCAAGGTAATATCTGTTCCGTGCAATGTAGTTACTACTTTTATGTGAATCCCTTTTTCCAACAACATCTTTTTTGCCATAAATGCAGCATAGGCATGCGGAATTGCATAATGTACATGCAAAACTTGTAATTGATACTTTTCTACAACTTGCACCATTTTACTAGACAACGCCAACTCATAAGGTTGATATTGAAATAACGGGTATTCTTCTATTAAAACTTGATGAAAATGTAAATTATGAGAAATAAAATCTAAACGAACAGGCTGATTGTAGGTAATAAAAT